>NZ_JBSHJY010000011.1:0-80410 GCF_053619715.1 Agromyces sp. NPDC055520
CCACCCCTCGGGGTTCTTTCCCACCGCCCCCGACCCCGGGCCGGGCCCCACCCCGGTGTTTGCCCCCCCCCCACCCCCCCCCACCCCCTCACAGGGGGGGAGCCCCCGCGCCCCCCCCTCTTCTCTGTCTTATGCAGATCTGTCTTCTGCAGATCTGTCTTCGCTCTGCTCGTGCCTCAGGACGTCAGCGTGCGCGCGACGCCCGCGCGCGCCAGCGACGCCGCGATCACCCGGCCGAGCCAGGTGAAGGCGATGGGGCTCAGCGCGAACATCGCGAGGTAGAGCGCCCAGAACCACGGTGCGTAGTGTTCGGGGCCGAGGGCGATGAACGTGCCCGCGGCGAGGATCAGGCCGGATGCGCCGGCGGCGACGTAGTACAGCCACGCCGACCAGTTCTTGTAGCGCGTGATGAAGAACGGCAGTTCGAGCAGCGCGCCGACGAGCAGGCCGGTGCCGAGGAACCGCAGGATCCAGTGCGGCGCGAATGCCGCGCCGACGAGACCCGCGATGAATCCCGTGAGGATGCCGACGCCCGGGCGCTTCAACAGGGCGAGCGCGACCGCGCTCGGCAGGAAGTGCGAGCCGATCGTGATGCCGTAGAGCATCGGGGCGATACCGGCGATGAGTCCGGCCGCGTATCCTGCTCCGGCGGCGAAGAGACCACCGCCGACGCCGATCGCGGCACAGCTCAAGATCACGCGGGTGCTGGTGCGGTGCACGAGGCTCCTTCCGACTGGGCTCGGCACTTGCCACCCGTCTGCAGACAAATCTACCCCGGTGCGCCATCTACGATGAGAGCGTGACGAGCACGGTGTCGAGAGCATACGGTGACGCCCACCCGCTGCAGCGGACGCCGTGGGCCAGGTACCGGCATTCGCTGTGGCTGCTCACGACGCGCGACCTGAAGGTGCGCTATTCGACGTCGGCCCTCGGCTACGTCTGGTCGGTGCTCGATCCGCTCGTCATGGCGGGCATCTACTGGTTCGTCTTCACCCAGGTCTTCCAGCGCCCGGTCGGCACCGAGCCCTACATCGTCTTCCTGCTGTCGGCGCTGCTGCCGTGGATGTGGTTCAACGGATCCGTCTCCGATTCGACGCGCGCGTTCCTGAAAGACGCGAAGCTCGTGCGCTCGACGATGATCCCCCGCACGATCTGGGTCAATCGCGTCGTGCTGTCGAAGGGCATCGAGTTCCTGCTCGCGCTGCCGGTGCTCGCACTGTTCGCGGTGATCTTCCGCGACGAGCTGCAGCTGCACTGGGAGCTCGCGCTGTTCCCACTCGCGATCGTGCTGCAGGCCGTGCTCACCGCGGGCGCGGCCCTGATCGTGGCACCGCTCGTGGTCTTCTTCCGCGATCTCGAGCGGGCGGTCAAGCTCGCACTCCGGTTCCTGTTCTACGCCTCGCCGATCATCTACGGCGTCACCGACCTGCCGCCCCAGTTGCACTTCTGGGCGGCGTTCAACCCGCTCTCGGGCATCTTCGGCCTCTACCGCGCCGGTTTCTACCCCGACGAACTCGACTGGTTCAACGTCGCCGTCGCCGCGGTGATGTCACTCCTGATCCTCATGATCGGACTGTGGGTCTTCCGCTCCGCCGAGCGCCAAGTATTGAAAGAGATCTGAAATGGATGCCGCGACCGTCGTCTCCTCGGCCCCCTTCGCCATTCGCACCACCGGGCTCGGCATCCGGTTCCGGCGCAACCGGCGCGGCCGCCGCTCGTTCAAAGACCTGTTGGCCGGCCGCCGCCGCCGCACCCGCCCGGGCGAGTTCTGGGCCCTGCGCGATGTCTCGATCGAAGTGCGCCCCGGCGAGGCGATCGGCGTCGTCGGGCGCAACGGCCAGGGCAAGTCGACGCTCTTGAAGCTCGTGGCGGGCGTCATGATCGCCGACGAGGGCACGGTCGAGATCACGGGCGGCGTCGCCCCCCTCATCGAGATCACGGGCGGATTCGTCGACGATCTCACCGTGCGCGACAACATCTACCTGACGGCCGGCCTGCACGGCATGACGAACGCGCAGATCGACGCGAAGTTCGACGAGATCATCGGCTTCGCCGACATCGGCGACTTTCTCGAAACACCCTACAAGCACCTCTCGAGCGGCATGAAGGTGCGCATCGCCTTCGCCGTGATCTCGCAGCTCGAAGAGCCGATCATGCTCGTCGACGAGGTGCTCGCCGTCGGCGACAAGGCGTTCCGCGAGAAGTGCTATCGCCGCATCGACGAGCTGCTCGCGGGCGGCCGCACGCTGTTCTTCGTGTCGCACAACGAACGGGACCTCCGCCGCTTCTGCACACGCGGCCTCTACCTCGACAAGGGCGCGCTGCAGCTCGACGGGCCGATCGACGAGGTGCTCGCCCGCTACAACGCCGAGCACGGCGCCGGGTAGCGGGTTCGCACGGGTCCATCTCGTATGATCGACCCCACCATGGCAGACCGCGTGCACACGATCACCTCGATGGGCTCGGGCGCGCCGCGAGAGGGCGACCCCGACTCCGACCGTTCCGGGAGCACCGCGTCCCCGGGATCCACCACCGACGAGGGCCGCGCCCACGGCGTCGAGCGCGGAATCGACCGCGTGCTCGCGATCCAGCGGCCGATCGTGGTCGCCCACCTCCGCGCCATCCGTCGACGTTCACCCGATGCGAGCCCCGAGCAGATCGTGCGCATCCTCGAGCGCCGCTATCTCGCCGCCGTCACGACGGGCGGTGCCGCCGTCGGCGCGACCGCGGTCATCCCCGGCATCGGCACGGGCGTGACGCTCGCACTGTCCGGCGTCGAGACGGCGGGATTCCTCGAGGCCACCGCCCTGTTCGCGCAGTCGGTCGCCGAGGTGCACGGCATCGCCATCGACAACCCCGACCGTGCGCGCGCCCTCGTGATGACCCTCATGCTCGGCAACGAGGGTGTCGACCTGGTGCGCCAGCTCGCCGGTCAGGCCACGGGCTCGGGCGCCGCCCGCAACGTCTATTGGGGCGAACTCATCACGAACAGCATGCCCAAGGCGATCATGGGCCCGGTCGTCGACAAGCTCCGCAGCGTCTTCATCAAGCAGTTCGCGGTTCGTGGCGGCGCAGGCATCATCGGCAAGGCGATCCCCTTCGGCATCGGCGCCGCGATCGGCGGCATCGGCAACAGCGTGCTCGGGCGTCGTGTGCTGAAGCAGTCCCGACTGGCGTTCGGCCAGGCTCCCCCGGTGCTGCCGCTCGAGCTCGAGCCGCGTGAGGGCGACTCCATGCTGAGCTCGGCCGCGTCGCGGCTGTCGCGCGCCGGCGCCGTCGTCGGCGGCGTCGTGCTCACCGCCGGCCGCGGCATCCAATCGGCGGGGCAGGTCGCGGGCAAGGCCGCGGGGCGGGCCGCGCGCGGCGCGATCACCCGACGACCCGGCGACGGAGCGGCTCCGGAATCCGCCGACAGCACCGGAGAGTCGCCCGACGCACTGTAGTTTCGCTATATTCAGAATATGTTGAATCTGGATCGCACGCTCGCCCGCCCGGGCGCGACACTCCGCTTCGCGATGCTCGACGGTGATCGGCGGCCGGTCGTGCTGGTCCACGGCGCCGGCATGGATCACTCCATGTTCGCCGCGCAGGCGCTCGCCCTTCATGAGGCCGGCCATGCGGTCGTCGCGTTCGATCAGCGCGGCCACGGCGGTTCGAGCCTCGAACCCGGCACGCGCTTCACCGGGCAGGCCGCGCTCGACGATCTCGCGGCGCTCCTCGACCACCTGGCCCTCGGTCGCCCCGCCCTCGTGGGGCACTCGCTCGGCGGCAACGTCGTACAGGCACTCGTGCGCAGAGACCCGGGCCGAGCCGGCGCGCTCATCGTGATCGACTCGACCTGGAACACCGGGCCGCTCTCCCGCGGCGAACGCACCGCGCTCCGCCTCGCCGCCCCCGCACTGTCGCTCATTCCGGCGTCGCGACTGCCCGGCATGCTGGCTCGCGCCTCGGCGGTCACGCCGGGGGCGATCGCGGCCACCGAGGCGATGTTCGCGCGCATGCCGAAGCGCTCGTTCCTCGACGTCTGGGCCGCGACCGTCGCGTTCGTCGACCCCGACCCCGCCTACCGGGTGCCCGTCGACCTCGGCCTCATCCGCGGCGAACTGGATCGCACGGGCAACATCGCGACGGCGATGCCCGCGTGGGCGAGGGCCGAGGGCGTCGGCGAACACGTGGTCGCGGGTGCCGGCCACGTGGTGACCCTCGATGCGCCCGAAGCCACGACGATCGCGCTCCTCGACCTGCTCGCATCGGTGCCCCATGTCTGAGCGCGACGAACGTACCGAGTTCATCGAGTCGGTCGGCGACACCCTCGCCTCGTGGCACCTCTCCCGCGCGACCGGGAGGGTGTACGGGTTCCTGCTGCTCGGGAGCGAACCGGAGACCCTCGACACCATCGGGGCCGAGTTGAGCCTCAGCACCGGCGGCGTCAGCACCGCGGTCCGCGAGCTCGTCTCCTGGGGGCTCGCACGAACGATCCCCCAGCCCGGCAGCCGGCGCCTCCGCGTGGAGGCCGTCGGCGGATTCGAGCAGTTGCTCGCCGCGAGTCACGAGCGGACGCGAACCTTCATCCGCACGCTGCACTCGGGAGCGGCGCTCACCGAGGGCGAACGCGCACGCGAACGCCTCCGCGCCGTCGTCGACCTCTTCGAGGGCTACGTCGACGCGGGCGACCGGATGCTGCGACGGCATCGCGTCGACGATGACGAACCGCGGCGGTGACTCCGCACCGGCTCCACCGCCCGACGATCCGATGCGCAGCTACGCCTCGAGTTCCTCGTCGTCCTGTTCACCGGCACGCACGTCGCGCTCATCGATGTCGCCGTCTGCGGCGTGCAGGGCGGCGAACCGCTCCCACTCGGCCATGAGGTGGTCGACCGCCGCATGGAACCTCGCCGTGGTGACGCCCGGCGTCGTGTCGCCGAAGTACCGTTCCACCCAGAAATGCAGTCGCTCGAGCGCCGAGTCGTCGTGCGACACCTCATCGATGCGGGCGACGAGCGCCGCGGCATCCGCTGCGTCGAGCCATTCGCACGCCTGCAGGTAGCCAGACGTGTCGATCTGCGCCTCTGCGTTCACCGGCCGTGTGACGAGCAGCGGCTTGCCGGCCGCCAGCCGGTCGTAGACCATCGCCGAGATGTCGACGACCGCGACATCGGCGGCCGCGAGCTGCCAGCCGAGCTTCGGTCCGTTGTCGTAGATGTGCTGCGCCGTCTGGTCGGCCGCGTTCGCCGCCTCGATCGCGGCGATGATCGCGCGGTTCGCGGCGCCGTACTCGTGGTCGACGACGCCCGAACGCGGGTGCGGCCGGTAGATGACGCGGTGACGGCCCGTCGCGAGCAGCCCCTGCACGAGCGTGACGCCGTGCGTGGCGATCGACCCGTAGGCGGCGGCGTCGCGGTCGCCCTCCCAGGTCGGCGCGTACAGCACGACCTCGCGTTCGTCGGGCGTGTAGGGCAGGGCCGCGCCGTCGAGGTAGTGGTCGGCCTGCGGGCGGCCGATCGCGATGGCGCGCTTGTCGAAGTCGTAGTCCCAGAGCACCTTCTCGAGGCGCGCGCGGGCCGCATCGCCCGCGATGAACGAGTAGTCGTAGGCCTTGAACTGGTTCGTCGTCATGTACATCTTGTCGGACTCGCCGTGGTTGATGAACACGTGCCAGCGGCGGCCGTAGCGCATCATCTGGAAGTTCTTGGCGTTCTGGTTCACGTAGAAGATCACGTGCAGGTCTTGCTCGGCGATGACCCGCTCGAGGTCGGCGACGCGGCGCACGTAGGCGACGGGAACCGGCGACTCGTCGAGCAGCGTGAGCGCCGCGCCCGACGCCCGACTGAGGATGAGCACGGGGTGCCGCTCGGCGAGCTCGGCGAGCGGCGCGTACCACTGGCGCAGTTGGTAGAGATTGACCTTGCCGTCGGCGAAGTAGACGCCGACGCGGAATCGGTGCTGCGGCAGCGGCTCGTGCTCGGCGAGCTTCGCGCCGAGCGCGCGCTGTGCGCGCCGTGACCACATGATGTCCTTGGCCAGCTTGACGGCGCGTCGCACGTCTTTCCTTAATCCCACTTTGCAAGGGTAGCGAGACCGAGCTGAGCGGATGCCTCGTGGCGGCCGCTTCACCGGCACTGAGAGTCGATCGTTACCGCGTGCCGCGGCGCACGGCGTCAGACGACGGGCGAGCGCCCGGCGAGCGTCATGCGCCAGACGGTGCGCCAGCGCATCGGCCGCCGCTCGCCCGGGTATTCGCGCCAGCCGGCGCGCCAACCGCCGAACCACGCCTTCAGCGCCGCCGGTTGCCGCGCCCAGCGCAGCACCTGGATCGCCGTCCACGAGCCGACGTAGAACGGCACGAGCACGGCGGGGAGGTTGCGGCGCGCGAGCCAGACGCGATTACGGGCGTTGAGCCGGTAGTAGTACGCATGGCGGGCGGGGTCGATGACCGGATGCCCCGCCTCGAGGTCTCCGGCATACCATGCGACGTGCCCGGTGTCCCAGACCCGCCAGGCCAACTCGATGCCCTCGTGCGCGTAGAAGAACGGGTCGGCCCAGCCGCCCGTCGCGTCGAACACCGCACGCGGCATGAGCACGGCGCCCTCCCAGCACGAGAAGACGTTGCTCGAGTGCGCCGGGTCGCCCTTGCGGATGCGCGGGATCCACCGGCGCGGCGAGACCTGTCCGGTCGGGTCGACGACCCGCGGCTGGAGCAGGCCGATCTCCGGCCGCTCGGTGAGCTTGCGACATCCATCGGCCAGAAATGTCTCGCTCGGCAGGAAGGCGTCGTCGTCGAGGAAGAAGATCGCCTCGCCCGTCACGAGGGGCACGCCGCGGTTGCGGCCGGCCGGGATGCCGAGATTCTCTGGCAGGTGCAGCGTCTTCACGCCGGTGGGCAGCGGCGGCGTCGAGGTCGCCGGGTCCCAGCCGTTGCCGACGCAGACGACGTCGGTCACGACGCCGCGCTGGTCGAGAATGCTCTGGATGCCGCGTGCCAGGTCGTCGGGCCGGGTGCCCATGGTGAGCACGACGACGCCGACCCGCGGCGTCACGCTCGCCGAGCCCGTCGAAGCGGGCCGGGCGGACGCGTCCGCATCAGGACCGGACACGGCGGGAGGCCATGATCGCGACGAAGTGACCGATCAGCGAGAGCAGCGCGAGCGGCAGCAGCACGGCGAGCACGACCCGGTCGGTGATCGGCTGGCCCGCGAACAGCCCGACGAGCGCCGCAGCGAGCGCGATCAACGTGAGTTCGACCGAGTGGTACAGACGGTGGAACGGCAGGAACCGCGCTGCCTTGCGGAGCTTGGCCACGAGACCGCCACGGGGCGCCGTCTCGCCGTGGGTGTCGGCGAGCTTCGCGAGCCCGGCGTTGGCGCGGGCGACGTGCACCATGTCGTTGAGCGCCTTGTTGAGCACGATCACGAGGGCGAGGAGCGCCGCGATCGTGGTCCAGAGGAAGTCGGCGGGGAACTCGAGCGGGTACGCCGCCGCACGGATGCCGAGCGCGAGCGGGATGAGCGCCTCGGTCGAGTAGTGGCCGACCTTGTCGAGGAAGACCCCCGCGGGCGACGAGGTTCGGCGCCAACGCGCGACCTCGCCGTCGCAGCAGTCGACGAGCATCTGCAACTGGCCGAGCACGACCGCGAGCAGTGCACCCCAGATGCCCGGGATGAGCAGCGCCGCAGCGGTCGACCAGCCCACGAGGATCATGAGGCCCGTCACGCCGTTGGCCGAGATGCGGGTCTTCAGCAGGATCCACGTGAGGTACGGCGAGAGATTGCGCAGGTACAGCGACGCCGTCCAGTGCTCGGCGTTGCGCCGACCTCGCACCTCGGGCGGCTGCGTCACCTCGCGAAGCTCGGCGATGCTCTTCGGTCTCGTGGTGACCGGTTCGGCCTGTGACATCCGCGTCACCTTCCCGTGTGCCTGGCGATGTTGCTCGTCAGCGCGAGATACCCGAGCACGAAGCCGACCCCCCACGAGACATGTATGCACGGCAACACTACGAGAAACCACGCCGCCGTGCGTGCACCGCGCCCGCGGGCGTACACGAGCGCAGCGGCGATCACGAAGAGCAGGTAGACGGCGGGCACGGCGAAGCCGAGCAGCAGCCACGGCGCCGCGCCGAGCGCGGCCTGCACGAGGCCGGCGATGCCGAGAACCAGACCGAGTGCGACGCCGAGCACCATGACGGGCGGCACGAAATAGCGGATGCCGTTCGCCGACGGGAACCGACGTGCGAGCTCTCCGCGCCAGAGCCCGGTCGAGAACATCTGCCGCGCGAGCCGATCGAAGGTGGAACGTGGCCGATAGGTCACTGCGAGCCGCGGTGTGAACCAGACGAGGCCGCCCGTCTCGCGGAGGCGCCGGTTCAACTCCCAGTCTTGACCGCGCTTGATCGACTCGTCGAAGAGACCGACGCGGAACAGCGCGTCGCGGCGGAAGACCCCGAGGTAGACGGTCTCGGCCGGCCCGGCCGTGCCGCCGACGTGGAAGGCGCTGCCGCCGAGGCCGACCTTGGTCGTGTACGCGAGTGCGACGGCCTGCTCGAACGGCGTCTCACCGCGCGCGTCCATGATGCCGCCGACGTTGTCGGCGGCGGTGTGCTCGAGCTCTTCGACCGCGATGCGCGCATAGTCGACGGGCAGCATCGAATGCGAATCGACGCGCACCACCACGGGGTACTGCGCGGCGCGGATGCCGATGTTGAGCCCGGCGGGCGTCGACCCCACCTCGTTGTCGAGCACGCGAATGCGCGAGTCGCGAGACGCGAGATCGGCGACCAACTCGCCCGTGCCGTCGATCGAGGGGCCGAGGGCGATGAGCACCTCGACGGGGCCCGCATAGTCTTGCGCGAGGATCGACTCGACCGCAGCGCGCACATGCGAGGCGTCGTTCAGCACCGGCATGACGTAGGAGACGCCGAGGAGCGATGCGGGCATCGCTTCAGGGTGGTTCTCGGGCATGTTCCTCACTCGTCGCTCGGGTCGATCGAGCCTAGCAGCCGCGACTTCGAGCACCGATGGCCCGGCGGCTCGACGCCCCGGCCGCTCGACGGCCGCACGAAGGCGGGCCCGGGCCTCATGGACCCGGACCCGCCGTGGGTTCGTGCGCTGATCAGCCCTCGAAGGTTCCGAGGGTGACCGTGACCGTCTTCGACGCTCCGTCGCGCGTGAAGGTCAGTTCGGCCTTCGCACCGCCGGGCAGCGCCCGCACCTGCGCGGTGAGGTCGGTCTGGTCGGTGATCGGCACCCCGTTGAACTCGGTGACGACATCGCCCTTCGCGAGGCCCGCGTCGGCGGCCGCGCCGCCCGCGGGCACCTCGGCGATGAGCGCGCCGACCGTGTCGCTCGAGCCGTCGGCCTCGGCCGAGGTGACCGTCGCACCGAGCAGGCCGTGCGTGGCCGACCCGTTCTCGATGATCTCGTCGGCGATGCGCTTGGCGAGGTTCGACGGCACGGCGAAGCCGACGCCGATGTTGCCGGCCTGCTCGCCCGACGAGGCGCCGCCGGTGGAGAGGATCGCGACGTTGACGCCGATGAGCTTGCCCTCGGAGTCGAGCAGCGCGCCACCGGAGTTGCCGGGGTTGATCGCAGCATCCGTCTGGATCACCGGCAGCGACACGCGACCGGCCGACGCGGCCGGCTGCTGCGTCTGGCCGCCGTCGGGGGCGGGCAGGTCGAAGAAGAAGTCGAACGGGCTGCCGGAGCCCTGGTCGCCCTGGCCCTGGTCGCCCTGGCCCTGGTCGCCTTCGTCGCCCTGGCCGCTCTGCGAGTCGTCGGGCGTCGCCGGCGCGGCCGAGGAGGCCACGTCGATCGAGCGGTTGAGCGCGCTCACGATGCCGTTGGTGACGGTGCCCGAGAGGCCGAGCGGTGCGCCGATCGCGATCGCCGTGTCGCCGACGTTGAGTTTGTCGGAGTCGGCGAAGTCGAGCGGCGTCAGGCCCGAGGCATCCTTCAGCTTGATGACGGCGAGGTCTGAGAGCGGGTCGGTGCCGACGAGTTCGGCCGTGTAGAGGTGGCCGTCGCTCGTCTTGACCTGGATGGTCGGTTCGCCGGTCGCGCCGTCGAGGGTCACAACGTGCGTGTTGGTGAGCACGTAGCCGTCTTCGGAGAGCACGATGCCCGAACCGGTGCCGCCCGACTGACCGCCCGACACCGTGATCGTGACGACGCTCGGGCTCGCCTTGGCGGCGACGGCGGTGATCTGGTTGACCGAGTCGGTGTCGTTGACGACGATGTTCTGTGCGGAGTTCGCGCTCTCGCTCGTCGGAGTGCCGTTGTTGCTCGCGATGAGCGCGGTGATACCGGCGCCCGATGCGCCGCCGATCAGTGCGGCGGCGACGATGGCCGCGGCGACGCCGAGGCCGACGCGACGCTGCTTCGGCGCGGCGGGCGCGCCCTGAGCTGCGACTCCGGCGAGCGGAACGGTCGGCTGGGTCTGCTGCGGTTCGGCGGGGCCGCCGAAGGCCGGCGGC
This sequence comes from Agromyces sp. NPDC055520, assembly GCF_053619715.1. Classification (NCBI taxonomy): domain Bacteria; kingdom Bacillati; phylum Actinomycetota; class Actinomycetes; order Micrococcales; family Microbacteriaceae; genus Agromyces; species Agromyces sp. NPDC055520. Next base: position 10,466 of record NZ_JBSHJY010000011.1, read on the forward strand.
ACCTGGCCGGGCTGCGCCGTCTGGGGGGCGGCGGGCGCGGCGGCGGCAACAGATGCGGCGGCGACCGGCGCAGCGGGCGCGGCGGGCGCGGCGGGCGTGGTGGATGCCGCGGCCACGGGCTGTGCCGGCTGCTTCGTGTACTGCGGGGCCGAGTAGGGCTGCGGCTCCTGGCCGGGCTCGTAGACCGTGCCGGTCGCGGCGGGTGGCGGGGTGACCGGGGCTGCGGGCGCGGCAGCGGGTGCGGCCGGCGCGGCGGGGGCTGCGGGCGCGGCGGCAGGCGCGGCAGGCTCCTCGGGTGCAGGGGTGGTCGCCGCAGCAGGTGCTGCAGCGGAAGTCTGGGGTTCGACGGGTGCAGCGGTGACGGGCGCGGCGCTCTCAGGGGCGGCGGGCGTCGGCGTGACGTCGCCGTCGCGGGGCTCCCCCGCGGCGCCGTTCGTGGTGTCGGTCATGGTGTGCTCCTTCCAAGCGATGCCAGCATCCCGAAGCAAGCTGTGTGCCCGATCGGCGGAGTCTATGACTCTGCTATCCCCGCGCCGGGATTCCTCCGAATGCGGTCGGGGAGCTTCGCTGCCTGCGCCAGCGTACTCGTGCCACCCTCGCGTTCGGTGAGAACCTGCGCGAGAACAGTACGGTGAGAACGTGAGCGACTTCTCCCCCGCATCGGGCCTGGCACCGTGGCAGCGCACCGCGGCCGGCGCCGGCCTCCTCGCCGCCGACGGCACGATCGCCGCAACGATCTTCGCCGAGATGAGCGCGCTGGCCGCCCGTACGGGTGCGATCAACCTCGGTCAGGGCTTCCCCGACGAAGACGGCCCGGCCGAGGTGCTCGAGGCCGCGCGACGGGCGATCTCCGACGGGGTCAACCAGTACCCGCCGGGAATCGGCATGCCGGTGCTGTGCGAGGCGATCGCCGCGCATCAACGTCGGTGGTACGGCATCGAACTCGACGCGGCATCCGAGGTTCTGGTGACGACCGGCGCGACCGAGGCGCTCGCCGCGACCCTGCTCGCCTTCGTCGACGCCGACGACGAGGTCGTGACGTTCGAGCCGTACTACGACGCCTATGCCGCGATCATCGCGCGGGCCGGCGGCGTGCATCGCACGGTGCCGCTGCACTGGTCGCGCGAGCCCGGCGCCGGCTGGCAGCCCGACCACGACGAGTTGCGGGCGGCCGTCACCGATCGCACGCGCGTGATCCTCGTGAACTCGCCGCACAACCCGACGGGCGCGGTCTTCGACGCCGAGACGCTCGCGCTCGTCGTCGAGCTCGCAGACCGTCACGACGCGCTGATCGTCACCGACGAGGTCTACGAGCACCTCACGTTCGGCGCCGTGCACACGCCGATCGCGACGCTGCCCGGCGCTCGCGAGCGCACGATCTCGATCTCGTCGGCGGGCAAGACCTTCTCGACCACGGGTTGGAAGATCGGCTGGCTCACCGCGCCCGCCGAGCTCGTCACGGCGGTGCTCGCCGTCAAGCAGTACCTCACCTACGTGAGCGGCGCGCCGTTCCAGCCGGCGGTCGCGGTCGGCCTCGGCCTGCCTGATTCCGTCTTCGTGGATGCCGCGGCCACCCTCTCGGCCAAGCGCGAGTTGCTCGCCGCGGGGCTCACCGCGGCCGGTTTCGCGATCTCGCTTCCGCAGGCCGGGTATTTCATCATCGCGGATGCCTCGCCGCTCGGGTACGACGACGGCGGCGCGCTCTGCCGCGCCCTGCCCGATCTCGCGGGCGTCGTCGGCGTGCCGGTCACGGCGTTCGTGCACCCCGACCGTCAGTCCGCGTACTCGGGCCTCGTGCGCTTCGCGTTCTGCAAGCGGCGCGAGGTGCTCGAGGAGGCCGCGGCCAGGCTCGCCCGGCTCAGCGCCGGCTGACTCGGTTCGCCGGCTCAGCGCCGGTCGAGTCAGCGCGGGGTGACGGCGAAGCGGCGCAGGGCGAGCGCGGGGTTCACGCGGCGCACGGCATCGATGCGCTCCTTCGAGATCCATGCGACCGCGACATCCGTCGTCTCGCCGATCGTGACCAGCTCGACCCCCATGGGGTCGACGACCATGCTGTTGCCGGCGCCGACCGGCGGCGCGTGGTCGGCCGCCGCGACGTAGACCGTGTTCTCGAGTGCCCGAGCGGTCGTGAGCACTCGCCAGTGCGCCTCTTTCAGCGGCCCGCGCACCCACTCGGCAGGCATGCACACGACGTCGGCGCCCGCGTCGACGATGCGGCGCGTGACCTCGGGGAACCTCGCGTCGTAGCAGGTCTGCAGACCGAAGCGGATGCCTCGTGCCTCGAAGATCTCGGGCGGCTCGATGACCCCCGGGGCGACCCAGGCCGATTCCTGCTGGCCGAACGCGTCGTAGAGGTGCAGCTTGCGGTAGGTGGCGACGACACCCTCGCCCGGTGCGACCGCGACGACGGTGTTCGCGACGCGTCGATCGGCGGGGTCGTCGCCCGCCCGGTCGAGGCGTTCGATCATGCCGGCGACGAGGTGCACGCCGAGTCGGTCGGCGATCGCGGCGAGATGGGTGGTGAACGCGCCGCCGAGGGACTCGGCCGCCGAGAGCCACCCCTCGCCGGGCTCGGGAGTGAAATGGCTCGAGTACTCGGGGAAGACCACGAGGCCGGCTCCACGCGCTGCGGCGAGCGCGGCGAGTCGCTCGATCTCGGTGCGATTGCGTGATGCATCGTCATTCGGCGCGAACTGCGCGACAGCGATGCCGACGCCCTCTGTCTCGCTCTGCATGCCCACAGCCTACGGCGATCCGCGGACGCGGACCGACTCCCATTGCACGCCCGTGGCCGCAGGCGCTGGACCCCCCGGTTCCAGCGCCTGCGGCCGTCTCGGTGACTATTCGACCGCCTTGAGCTCCCGGCCGTGGGCGGTGATCGCGTAGATGACGAGGACGTCGATGCCGATGACGATGACCGACCACCACGGCTGCGCCGGGATGAGGAGCAGCTGACCGAGTGCGCTCAGGGAGACGAGGATGATCGCGACGATCCTCGCCCAGGTCGCGCCCGAGAGGAGCGCGACGCCCGTGAGCACGAGCAGCAGCCCGATGATGAGGTTCCACCATCCCCAGCCGGTGATGTCGAAGAGGAACAGTCCGTCTTCGGTGACCGTGTAGTACGTGTTGGAGCCGAGCAGTGCGATGAACGCCTGCAGTGCGCTGAACGCGCCGTTCAGGATGATGATGATGGCCGCGAAGCCGATCCATCCGATCCACCCGGTCTGCTGTGGTGCAGTGCTCATGGTCGTTGGCCCTTCTGCTCGGCGCCGTCGACGAGGGCGTCGGCCGGCGGTTCGGTTGAACACTCGTCAGCGTGGCGCTGAACGGCTCGCGGGGCATCATTCATTTCGCATGAATACGCGGAACGAGCCGACGGACGCCGCACAGACGCTCTGACGGCCGTCGGATCGTGGTGTCCGCCGCGGGTGCCGCATCTCGACACACCCGCACGTGGACGTTGTTGCGCGGCCCGAGGGTCAATATGCTTCGACCGTGCGCGGTCATGCCCCGCCGGCGGAGACGCCGGAAGTCGAGCTCGAACAGCAACTGCTCGACGCCAAGCTCTCAGCCCCGGAATCTCCGACCCGGGGATACGTCAGTCGCGCCGTGCAGATCGAGGCGGCGCGCTCGAGCGGACGCCGGTTCGTCGGGGTCACCGCTCCCGCCGGATACGGCAAGTCGAGTCTGCTCGCCGAGTGGGCGAGCAGTGAGCCTCGAGCGGTGGTGTGGGTGTCGCTGGACCGATACGACGACGACCCCGCCGCGCTGCTGACGCTCCTCGCCGAAGCCTTCGCCCGCACCGAACCCGGCGCGGCACGACTGCCGCGCCGGGTGACGGGGCACGCCGCCACCCTGCTCGGCCGTGGTGCGCCGCTGCTCGCCGCCGCGCTTCGCCACTCGCCGCAGCCTTTCGTGCTCATGCTCGACGACCTGCAGGAGATCCGCGACCCGGCATGCCACGACGTGCTGAGCGTCGTCTTCGCGGGAATCCCCGCTGGATCCCAACTCGTCGCGGCCAGCCGCGGCGAGCAATGGCACGTGCCGCGTGCTCGCGCCGACGGCGAGGCCTTCACCATCACCGCGCGCGACCTGGCCCTCGACGAGACCGGCGCCCGCGCGGTCTTCGCCGGCACGCAGCTGCCGCTCTCGCCCGAAGACGCGGTCGAACTCGTCGAACGCACCGAAGGCTGGCCGGTCGGCATCGTGCTGGCGGCGGCGATCGCGGAGGAGGTCGGCGAGGCGCCGAAGGCGGTCTCGGGAGAGGACCGATACGTCGCCGACTATCTCTACCGGGAATCGCTCGTCACCCTCCCCGAGCACCTGCAGCGGTTCCTCCGTCGCACAGCGGTGCTCGATGCCCTCGCAGCACCCCTCTGCGACGCGATCCTCGAGACGCACGACGCCCAGTCGGTGCTGCAGGAGCTCGATGCATCCAATGTCTTCATCGTGCCGCTCGACCGCAGCCGGGGCTGGTACCGCTATCACGCGCTCTACCGCGAGTTCCTGCTCGGCGAACTCCGTCGACTCGAACCCGAGGTGCTTCCCGGGCTCCAGGTTCGCGCGGCGAACTGGTTCGAACGCCACGGCTCGCCGGCGATGGCGATCGAACTCCTGCTCGACCAGCCCGACGAGCGGGAACGAACCGCTCGACTGATCGCCGCGGCGGCGCTGCCGAGCTACCAGGCCGGACAGTTCGCGACCGTGCAGCGCTGGATGACGATGATCGGCGACGCGGCGATCGAGGCCTACCCGCCCCTGGCCGTGCTGGCCGGGTGGGTCACGGCGCTCTCGGGGCAGTCGACGGAGGCGGCGCGATGGGCCTCCGTCCTCGAGCGCCTCTCGTACGAGGGGTCGCCCGACGACGGCTCGGCGTCGTTCGAGTCCGCGCGCGCGATGCTCCGCTCGGCGATGTGCCCCGCCGGCCCCGCACAGGCGCTGGCCGACGCCGAGTTCGCGTGCGTTGCCGAACCGAGCTGGAGTCCCTGGCGGGACCAGGCGCTGCAGATCCTGGGTGAAGCCAGACTTCTCATCGGCGACGTCGCGGGCGCCGAGACGGCACTCGGCGAGAGTCTGGTGATCGCGTCGGCGACGGGGAACGCGGAGGGCCTGATCCTCTGTGCGGCCGAGCTCGCCTCGCTGTCGATCGACGACGCACGATGGGCCGACGCGGAAGCCCACACGACGGTCGCACTCGCCGCCATCGACGAACAGCACATGGACGACTATGCGACCGCGGTGCTCGGGTTCACCCAGGCCGCGCGACTCGCGCTCCACCGCGGAGATCTCGTCGCCGTGCGCCGAGAACTCACTCGCGCGATGCGCGCGCGCCCCGCCTGCACCGAGGCGATCCCGTACCTCGCCGTGCGGGCACGGCTGCAGCTCGCCAAGGTCCACTGGGCGATCGCCGATCACGCGACCGCCCATCATCTGATCCGGGAGATCGACGACATCCTGCTCATCCGGCCCGATCTCGGCACGCTCGTCGACCAGGTCGACGACTTCCGTCGCTTCATGGCCGCGAGCGAGCAGCAGGGCGGGCAGGGCGGTCCGCCCCTCACCCCCGCAGAGCTTCGCCTGCTGCCGTATCTGCAGACCCACCTCTCGGTTCGGGAGATCGGTGAACGGCTGTTCGTCTCACGCAACACCGTGAGCTCGCAGCTCGGATCGATCTACCGCAAGCTCGGTGTCTCGGCGCGGAGCGAGGCGGTCGACCGTGCGACGCAGCTCGGCCTCCTCGGCTCGGGGCCGTGAGGCTCCGCTAGCGCGAGCTGCCCCCGTCGGGGAGGTCGAAGTCGAGGTCGAGGTCGTGGCCGAGCGCCAGGGCGACCTTCGGGGCCGCGGCGACGACGCGCGGCAGCCCGACGATGGGAATGACGCCGACCAGCACGTCGACGATCTGCGCCGCTGTGCTGCCGGCGCTGATCGCCGCGTCGACCTGGGCACCGAACGACGGCTCCGCGCCGCCGACCGAGACGAGCGCGGCGATCCTCGCGAGCGCGAGCGATCTCGAATCGAGTCGTCCTGGGCCGTCTGCAGCCGTGTCGATCTCGGCCTCCTCGAGGCGCTCATCGTTGATCGCGAGTCGGCGGAGCCTGTCGGTGTAGTCCATGGCGTTCCCCATCTTCTGCTCCTCGTGCCTGACGACAACACCTACGCGGAATGACTCGCCGCCTTCGCCGCCTTCCGCGCCTGGCGTGCCGCCTTCGACTCGGCGTCGGATTCGGCCATGATCTGTTTCGTCTCGTCGAGCTCGCCGATCATCGGCCGTATCCAGGCCATCGACGGGTTCGAGTCCACGAGCAGCAGACGCAGGAGCAGCGACAGCGGAATGGCGAGGACCGCCCCGATCGGCCCGATCACGACGGCCCAGAACAGCACCGAGAAGAAGGTGATGGTCTGGCTGAGGCTCACCGCCTTGCCGACGACGCGCGGCTGGATCACCGACTGGATCACGGCGTTGATGACGCCGTAGACGACGATCACGGCGATCACGGTCGGCCACCCGCCGACGAGCCCGCCGAAGACGATCGGCGGAACGAGCGCGAGGAAGTAGCCGATGTTCGGGATGAACGAGCAGATGAAGGCGAGCAGACCCCAGATGAACGCGCCGGGCACCTGCAGGATCACGAGCGCGATGAAGTCGACGAAGCCCTGCACCAGGCCGAGCACCGTCGTGACGATCATGTACCGGCGCACGTTGTCGCCGTAGTTCACGAAGCCTGAGACGATGAGCGGGCGCACGGGCTGCAGCTGGCGGTGCAGGTGCGGCAGGAACGCCGCGTCCATCGCCATGAGCAGCAGCATCGTGAAGATGATCACGAGGCCCGAGATCCAGCCGGTGATGCCGCCGACGAGCCCCCCGAGGAATCCGAGCAGGGTCGACGGGTCGAAGTCGGCCGACATCGCGTGCAATTCGTCGGAGTCGATGCCGATCGAGCCGAGCCACGTCGCGATGGACTTGCCGAAGTCGGCGATCTGCGAGCTGTACTCGGTCAGCAGCGAGCCGAACTGGCCGATCGCGACGAGGATGGCGTACCCGAGGACGACGAGCAGCAGCGTCACGGCGAGGATCACCGAGCCGGTAGCGAGCCCTCTCGGCACGCCGCGACGCTCGAGCCAGAGCCGCAGCGGGTGCACGCAGATGGTCAGCACGAAGGCGAGGAACACCGGCGCGAAGATGCCCGAGATCGCCGCGATGCCGAAGATCACGACGGTACCACCGCCGAGGCCCATGAGGATGAAGGCGTTGCGGTGCCGGTCGGGGGCGGGCACGTCACCGTTCAGCGCCCCGGATGCCGCGGCTCCCGCGCCGGCGTGCGCCGCGCCGAGGGCCGCTGCGTCAGGTGCCGGCTTCGATCGCCGCTTCGTCCATCGCATGAGGGCCCCCGATCCGCGCACCGTCGAGGTCGGCCCGCGACCACAAGCTACGACCGGCCGCGGTGGGGGTCATCACCTATTCCGAGTGAAAGCGCCGGCCGCGCGTCAGGGCACGAGCACCGGGCACGGAAACCGGGCGTGGAAATGGAGAGCACTCGTGCTCTCCACTCTCAGGATATCGCGGGCAGGGGGGCTTGCCGCAAGGCCCCCTCGTGGGCGCATACTGGTCGGCCGAGCCGAGGCGCGAGCCGCGACATCCGCTCGCCGCCCTCTCTCGATCCCACTCGCCGCAACCTGCAGGAGGACCCCTGACCGACACCGTCTTCAACCTGCCCGACCGCCTCGCCGCGAAAGCCGACCCGGCCCTCATCGCCGACGACGAACGCCACTTCGCCGCCATCGCGGCGAGCCTCGAGCACTCGATCGCCGACGCCTCCGGCCGGCTCGATGCCGAACGCCGCCGACCCGGCGGCGGCGGCCAGGCGGCGCTCGACCGCGACCTCGAGATCCACCGGCTCACCGGGCGGTTGCGCACGCTGCGCCGCTTCGGCCTCGACCTCTGCCTCGGTCGCATCGTCGCGACGGATGCCGCGGCGCCCGTGTACATCGGCCGGCTCGGGCTCAACGGCGCCGACGGCACGCGGCTGCTCGTCGACTGGCGCTCGCCCGCGGCGGAGCCGTTCTTCGCGGCGACGCACGGCGACCCGATGGGCCTCGAGAGCCGTCGCCGGTATCGCTGGACGCGCGGGCGCATCAGCGACTACTGGGACGAGGTCTTCACGCCGGAGGGTCTCGAGGAGCGCGCGGCGCTCGACGACCAGTCGGCCTTCATCGCGAGCCTCGGCAGCACCCGATCGCCGCGCATGCGCGATGTGCTGGCGACGATCCAGGCCGATCAGGACGCGATCATCAGGGCGGGTTCGCGCGGCGCCCTCGTCGTCGACGGCGGCCCCGGCACCGGCAAGACCGTGGTCGCCCTGCACCGCGCGGCATACCTGCTCTACTCGGACGCGCGACTCGCGCACCGCCGTGGCGGGGTGCTCTTCGTCGGCCCGCACCAGCCCTACCTCGACTACGTCGCCGACATTCTGCCCGGCCTCGGCGAAGAGGGCGTCGAGACCGCGACGCTGCGGGATCTCGTGCCCGAGGGCGCAGCCGCGATGGTCGAGACGGATGCCGCGGCCGCACGTCTGAAGGCATCGGCGCGACTCGTGACGGCGGTCGAGGCGGCCGTCGACCACTACGAACGGCCGCCCGCGAACGGAATGGCGGTCGAGACGGATTGGGCGGAGGTGTGGCTCGACCCCGCCGACTGGGCCGAGGCGTTCGACGCACCCGAGGCGGGCACGCCGCACAACGAGGGTCGGGCCGAGGTGTGGGCTTCGCTGATCGGCATTCTGGAGTCGAATCACGACGAGGTCGACGCTGCGGAGGGAGCGATCCGGCGCTCGCTGCAGCAGAACCCGGCACTGCGCACGGCCTTCAACCGCGCATGGCCGCTGCTCGACCCCGCAGGTGTCGTCGGCGACCTGTGGTCGGTGCCCGCGTATCTCGCGGCCTGCGCCCCGTGGCTCGGCGGCGACGAGGTACGGGCGCTGCAGCGGCCTGACGCCCGCGCGTGGACGGCGGCCGACCTGCCGCTGCTCGACGCGGCGCGACGGCGCATCGGCGACCCCGACGCCGCCCTGCTGCGACGGCGGCGCGCCGACGCGCTCGCGGCGCAGCGCGAAGAGATGTCGCGCGTCATCGACACCCTCATCGAAGCCCAGGTGCACGACGACGGCGAGGGCGTCATGACGATGCTGAGCGGGCAGGATCTGCGGAACTCGCTCGTCGACGAGGCCGAGGCGCCCAAGACGGCACCCGACGAACTCGCCGGGCCGTTCGCCCACGTCATCGTCGACGAGGCGCAGGAGCTGACCGATGCCGAGTGGCAGATGCTGCTCGCGCGATGCCCGTCACGCAGCTTCACGATCGTCGGCGACCGTGCGCAGGCCCGGCACGGCTTCACCGAGCCGTGGGGCGAGCGCCTCGCGCGCATCGGGCTCGACCGTGTCGCGATCGCCTCGCTCACCGTCAACTACCGCACGCCCGAAGAGATCATGGCCGTGGCCGAGCCCGTCATCAGGGCGGCGATTCCCGACGCCAACGTGCCGACCTCGGTGCGCCGCAGCGGCGTGCCCGTCACCTACGGCGATCTCACCGAGCTCGACGGCATCGTCGCGGGCTGGCTCGCCGAGCACGATGAAGGGGTCGGGTGCGTCATCGCGCTCGGCGGCGCGGGCGCCGATCTATCGGGTGCCGCAGGTGCCGGCAGGTTCGACGCCGGCGGGTTCGACGCCGACGGGTTCGGTGCCGGGTCGCGCATCCGTTCGCTGACGCCCGAGCTGTCGAAGGGACTCGAGTTCGACCTCGTCGTGCTCGTCGACCCCGATTCGTTCGGTGCCGGCATCGAGGGCGCGGTCGACCGCTACGTCGCCATGACCCGGGCGACCGGCCGACTCGTCGTGCTCACGAGTAGCCCGACGGCCGGGGCGTCGTCGGCCCTCGCAGCACGAGGATGAGATCCATCGCGATCAGCACGAGCTCGAACGGCACACCCGTGCCGCGCGTTGACGTACGGGCAGTTCAGCTGCGCTCGGCGAGAAGCGCCCGCATCTCGTCGATCTCGGCCGACTGCACGCGCATCATCTGCTCGGCGAGGGCGACCGAGTCGGGGTACCCGCCGTTGTCGATCGCGTCCTGCGTCATCGCGATCGCGCCTTCGTGGTGCTGCAGCATCCCGGTCAGGAAGAGCAGTTCGGCCTCTGCACCGTTCGCCGCCTCGAATGCGGCCATCTGCTCAGGTGTCAGCATGCCGCCCATGACGTGCGTGCGATGCACGTCGAGATCGCTCGCGCGACCCCAGTCGCCGAGCCAGCCGACCATCGTGTCGATCTCGGGCAACTGTCCCTGCTTGATGCGCTCGGCAAGGTCGAGCGTCGCGGCTGAGACGCCGTCGGCGGCGAGCACGATGTCGCTCATCACGACGGCCTGCTCGTGGTGCGGAGTCATCATGCCGAGAAAATGCAGGTCGGCGTCGTTGACATCGGCGGGCACGGATGACCCGGCGGACACGGATGCCGCGGTCGACCCCGGAGTCGGCACCGCGGACGCGCACCCTGCGAGGCCGACCACCGCCGCGAGGGCGATCACCGGGGCGATGACGATCGAGCGGTGCGACAAGGGGGTCGACGAGGTGGCCACGATGCCCACGCTATGAGGCGAAGCTGAGCGACAGCAGAACCTGCTGCTTCCCCTGACTCCTCCGTGGCACCGTTTCGCTCGCTCTCAGTCGTGCTCGCTCCGCGCTCTTTCGTCAGTGCGTTCGCGATGGTGCCGCACTCAGTCGACGGCGGTTCGAGACAGGGGTACGAGCAGCACCGGGCGGTCCTGCCCCATCGCGAGCGACTTCGCCACCGAGCCTGCGAAGAACTCTTCGACGCGTTGAAGGGCCCCGTGCCGCCTCGTGCCGACGACGAGCATCCGCGAATCGACCTCGGCGGCCAATCGGGACAACGCGCTCGCGGGATCGCCCGCGAGCACGCGGAACGACCACGTGATGCGGGTGTCCGCGAGCGCCGCCGTGAGCATGTCGCCGAGCGCAACCGCGACGCGGGCCATCTCCTTTCGGTCATGACAACCCGCCGATCTCGTCGGCAACGTGCTCGCGGCGGCCGATGCGGTGGGGTAACCCATGGTCCTGCGACGACCATCGGCGTATGGTGTGGCCCAAGGAGGTCGAGATGACTGACAGGAACTCAAACGCGGGATGCTTCGCCGGCGGCGGTGCGATCTACGGGCTCGGCATCATCGGTGCCTGGGTGTTCTTCTTTCAGCAGGCCGATGCGTTCTGGGCGTTCATCTGGGCGTTCTTCCAAGGCATCTTCTGGCCGGCGTTCATGGTGTACGAAGTCTTCCGGACGCTCGTGGAATGAGACGAGAAAACAGAAGAGGCCGGGACTGAATTTCTTCAGTCCCGGCCTCTTCTTCGTTACCGCTTGGTTGCGGGGGCAGGATTTGAACCTACGACCTCTGGGTTATGAGCCCAGCGAGCTACCGAACTGCTCCACCCCGCGGCACAAGAAGAAACTCTAGCACGAGAAACAGCGTCGAGCGAATCGCGCACGGGCCCCGCGACATCCACTCGCCTGGCTCGTGACGTGCGGCGTCGAGCACGGTGCGGCGACCGCGCAGCCGACCCGCATCGATGGAGGATTCCGCAACGATCCCGCGCAACCATGCAGCCATTCCCCCATTCTTTGTTAAGACTCTTTCCAAACTCTGCTCGACGTTGCTAGCGTCGGCGCAACCGGTTCACCCCACGGGGCGCAGCACGGCCCCCGACGACGATCGATGAGGATTTCATGTCACCACGCCATCTGCTTCGCGGGGCGGCCGTCGCGGCCGCCGCCACTGCACTCGTCGCCGCCGCGGCGGCTTCCCCCGCGCTCGCGCAGGGCAACGGCCACGACGACGGTCACGGCACGGGCCACGACCACCACAGCCACGCGGATGCAGCGGGCCCGAGCGCCATCAACGGCTACCGCTCGGTCGGCTACCTGATGTCAGACACCCCGGTCACCCGCGACTACCAGATCGAAGACCTGCTGCGCACGGGGGCGATCGACGACGTCACCCACATCAACTACGCGTTCGGCAACGTCACGGCGAACCTGAAGTGCGAGATCACCGACGTGGCGGGCGAGGGCGATGCGTACAACGACTACCTGCGTCTCGTCTCGGCCGACGACTCGGTCGACGGCAGGAAGGACAAGGCGAACAAGCACCAGCGCCTCGCCGGCAACTTCAACCAGCTGAAGAAGCTCAAGGAGGTCAGCCCCGACACGAAGGTGCTCATCTCGCTCGGCGGCTGGACCTGGTCGGACAACTTCTCGGAGGCGGCATCGACCCCCGAGCGCCGCGCCGCCCTCGTCTCGTCGTGCATCGACGTCTACCTCGAGGGCGACCTGCCGCAGGTCGGCACCCTCGGCGGCCCCGGCGCCGCAGCCGGTGTCTTCGACGGCATCGACATCGACTGGGAGTGGCCCGTCAACGGCGGCGAGACGGCGAACGCGAAGCCCGAAGACAAGGAGAACTTCCTCGCGCTCATGGAGGAGTTCCGCGCGCAGCTCGATGCCTACGGCGCCGAGACCGGCGAAGAGTACCTGCTCACCGCATTCGGCCCCGCGGGCGGCTGGAACACCAACGCGGGCGGATGGAACACCGCCCGCCTCTTCGCCTCGATCGACTGGCTGAACGTGCAGGGCTACGACTACGCGGGCGGCTGGACCGGCAACACCGGTCACCAGGGCAACCTGCACGCCGACGGCGCGAACAACTGGGGTCTCGCGATCGACAACGCCGTTGCGCTCTACACCGCGGGCGGCGCTCGGCCCGACCAGCTGAACGTGGGCCTCGCAGCGTACGGGCAGGGCTGGACCGGGGTGACGGTCGGCGACCGTGCCGGGTGGACCCCCGACCCCGCGGTCACCTCGATCGGCACGAAGCCGTACTACGAGATCCGCTCGGTCGGCACCGGCTACTTCGACCCCGCGCTCGGCGCCTCGTGGCGCTTCGACGCCGCGAGCGGCCAGTGGTGGAGCCTCGACGACCCCGACTCGGTCACCGCGAAGGCGGAATGGCTCGCGGCCCAGGGCTACGGCGGAGCGATGTGGTGGGACCTCTCGGGCGACTACCGCAACGAGCTCGGCGGAGCGCTCGGCGACGCGCTGCGCTCGGCCGACGAGGGTCCGCTCGGCTGATTCGTGAGCACGACAGCGGCCGTGGCCGGCAGATTCAGATGTCGGTCGCGGCCGCTGGCCGCTGGCCGCTACGGTTGGGTGCCGTCTACCGCCGGGCGCGCGGAACCGCGACGAGTTCGTATGAGAGCGGCAGCCACTGCTCGGCCGGCCAGCCGTACATGCCGTCGCCGAGCTCGACCGTCGCCGGGAAGATGCGCCACGGCACCCGGTCGTGCTCGGTGAAGGTCTCGATGTCGAGACCGGCCTCGCGCAGGGCGGTGAAGACCTCACCGAGTGGATGCATCCATTCCCACGTGCGCACATTGGTGAGCGACGCCTCGGGGTCGGCGTAGTCGCTCGGGTCGTCGATGATGTCGGGCTGCTCGTTCGAATACGGGTACGCGAACACCGGCAGACCGCCGGGCCCCCCGTCGCCGTCGAACACGAGGGCGGCGGGGTGCCCGTCGGCGAAGACGAAACGGCCGCCCGGCTTGACGAACCACGACACGATGCGCGCCCACTCCGCGACATCCGGAAGCCAGCCGATCGTGCCCCACGAGGTGAACACGAGGTCGAACGACTCGGGCTCGGGCAGCATGTGGCGGGCGTCGTACACGTTCGCCTCGATGAATCGGGCGCGGTCCGACACTCCGAGCTCGTCGGCCATGCGACGCGCCTCGGCGATCGCCTTCGACGAGAAGTCGAGGCCGACGACCGTGGCGCCGAGATTCACGAGCGAGAGGGTGTCGGAGCCGAAGTGGCACTGCAGGTGCAGCACCCGCACGCCGTCGAGCCCCTCGGGGTAGAGCCGCATGATGGTCTCGCGCACGATCGGGTCGAGCTGGTCGCCGCCCTCGCGAAGTCGCGTGCGGTCGTACATCTCGGAAGCGACGTGCACGGCGACGCGTTCGTCCCAGCTCGCGAGGTTGTCGTCGAGCCAGTCGCCGCCGCGCATGTCGATGACCATGTCACCGGCGCTGCTCACGTTCGCGTCCGTGCTCATTTCGGCGTCCGTGCTCATTTCGGCGGTACTGCTCTCGTCGCCGCCGTTGCTCCCGTCGCCAGCCGTCACTGGCCCTCGCTCGGCTTCGTGGCCTCGATGAGCTTCGCGATGATCTCGGCGAGCTGCGCATCCGCTGCACCGTAGGCGGCCCAGTCGCCCTCGGCGAGCGCGGCCTGCTTGTTCTTCAGCGCCTGCGAGGCCTGGTTGAGCAGCGCCTGCACCTCTTCGGTCGGCGTCGTAGGCGTCTGCCCGCCGTCGCCTCCGTCGGTCGGCGGCGGCGTTGCACCGGGATCGACCTCGTTGTCGCCGGCGTCGGCACCGGAGTCACCGCCGAAGAGCACGTCGAGCGCGAGGTCGAGCGTGTCCTGGAAGGCGATCTGGTCACCGAAGGCGACGAGCACCTTCTGCAGCAACGGGTAGCTCGTGCCGCCGGTCGACTTCACGTAGACGGGCTGCACGTAGAGCAGGCCGCCGCCGACGGGCACCGTGAGCAGGTTGCCGTTGATGACGTCGGACTGCCCCTGCTTCAGCAGGTTCAGCGATGCCGACACGGTGGGGTCGGAGTTGAACTTCGCCTGCACCTGACCGGGGCCCGGCACGTTGTCGTCTTCGGGCAGGGTGAGCAGCCTGAGCTTGCCGTAGCCGTCGGCCCGCTTGCCGTCGGTCGCACCGGCATCGGCGTCGACCGCGAGATAGCCGCGCAGCACGTTTCGGCTCTGCTCGCCCTTCGCCTCGGGGATGAACGTCGAGTAGAGCGAGTAGCTCGGGGCGTCTTGACCCGGCATCTGCATGGTCAGGTAGTACGGCGGCTGCAGCAGCGTGCTACCGGCGTCGGCCGTCGGATCCTTCGGGGTCGTCCACGCGTCTTCTCGCGAGTAGAAGGGGATCGCCTCGGTCACGTGATAGCGGCCGAGCACCTCGCGCTGCACCTTGAACAGGTCGGAGGGATAGCGCACGTGGCTCATCAGATCGCCCGACATCTTCGACATCGGTTCGATCGTGGTCGGGAACACCTTCTGCCAGGTCTGCAGGATCGGATCCTGGTCGTCCCACGCGTAGAGGGTCACGGTGCCGTCGTAGGCGTCGACCGTCGCCTTCACCGAGTTGCGGATGTAGTTGACCTCGTCGAAGGCGAGGGTCGACGCCGGGGTCTCACTGTCGGCGATCGCGTCGCTCATGCTGACCTTGTTGGAGTACGGGTACTGGTCTGAGAGCGTGTAGCCGTCGACGATCCAGACGATCTTGCCGTCGACGACCGAGGGGTAGGTGTCGGTGTCGAGCGTCAGGTAGGGGGCGACCTTCTGCACGCGCTCGACGGGGTCGCGGTCATAGAGGATCTGCGAGTCGGTGTTGACCTGGTCGGAGAGGAAGATCTGCTCGGACTGGAACTTCAACGCGTAGACGAGCTTCGTGAAGGCGTTGTCGAGCTTCGGCCCGCCGTCGCCGTCGAACGTCGTCTGCGTCTGGTCGGCGCCCTCGGTGCCCGACGGGTAGTCGAGCTCGATCGGCTTGGTGCCCTCCGGTCCGCCGACGATCGAGTACGCGGGCGATGACTCGCCGAAGTAGACGCGCTGCTGGAATTCGCCGAGCACGCCCGACGACGGGATGCCCGACTGCAGGAACACCGGCTGGCCGTCGACCGAACGCTGGTTGCCGGCGGCCGCGACGAGACCGTAGCCGTGGGTGTAGACGAGGTGCGAGTTGAACCAGGTCTCTGCGTCGCCGAGGCCCGAGAGGTTCACATCGCGCACAGCGACGATCGTGTCTTGCGAGGTGCCGTCGATCTGGTACCGGTCGACGTCGAGCGCCGAGGGGAACTGGTAGTACTGGCGGAACTGCTCGAGCTGCTGGAACGCCGGGCTGATCACGAGCGGGTCCATCAGGCGGATGCTCGCCGTCGTCGCAGCGTCTTCGCGCAGCGCACCGGGCTCGGCGTCGGTCTTCGCCTCGAACGGGATCTCTTCGACGTCGGCGACGCCGTACGCGTCACGCGTGAGGTCGATGTTGCGCTGGATGTAGGGCTCTTCGAGCGAACGGGCGCTCGGGTCGACCTGGAACCGCTGCACGACCCACGGATAGAGCGAGCCGATGAGCAGGCTCGACACCACGAGCAGCGCGGTGCCCACGAGCGGCAGGCGCCAGCGCCCGAGGATCGCGGTGATGAAGAAGAGCACGGCGACGACCGCTGCGATGGCCGAGAGGATGCCGAGGCCCGGAATCGTGGCGTTGACATCGGTGTAGGAGGCGCCCGTGATGAGCGAGCCGGTCTCGCTCACGGTCGCGTACTGGTCGAGCCAGATGCTGACGGCCTGCAGCAACAGGTAGATGCCGGCGGTCACCGCGATCTGGATGCGCGCCGATTTCGAGATGACGACCTCGCGGCCGCTCACCCGAAGAGCGCCGTAGAGGTAGTTCGTGGCGATGACGAGCAGCACCGAAAGCATCACGACGGCAGAAGCGAAGCCCACGACCGCGCGATAGAACGGCAGCTCGAACACGAAGAAGCCGATGTCGAAGCCGAACTGCGGGTCGGTGGAGCCGAACGGCGTGCGGTTCAGCCACGCGAGCGTGAGCTCCCAGCGGGTCGACGCCGAGACGCCCGCGAAGATACCGAGCACCACGGGGATGCCGTACATGGCGAGGCGGCGCAGCGGCTCGAAGACCTCTTGGTAGCGGTCGAGCTGCGAATTCAACTTCGCGTAGACGGGCCGCGAGCGATAGGCGATCTGGATCGATCCCCACACGGGCAGCGCCATGGCGACGAAGCCGATGAGGAAGAGCACGATGCGCGCGATCCACTCCGTCGTGAGCACCGAGAGGAAGCCGAGCTGGTCGTACCAGAGCACGTCGGCGTAGATGCTCGCGAAGGCGAAGAACGCGATGACGAGCACGGCGACGACGCCGATCGTGATCGCGATCGGGGCGCGCCGGCGCTGGATCCTCGGTTCTTGCGGCTGTGCTGACACTCTCGGCCTCATGTTCGGTCGGGATGGGATCGGGATTCCATCCTAGAGTCGCGTTCCTTTGAATCGCCTGTTCAGAATCGCCTGTTCACGCGGGGCAGAATCGCCTGTTCAGGCTGGACATGACGGGTACGACCCCGTCAGCTCGCCGTCGGCGACGTCTTCGACGATCTCGCGCGCCTGGTCGAGCGTCGACACCGCGAAGACGGTGACGCCGTCGGGCACGTTGCCGCTGACCTCGTCGCAGTTCGATTCAGGGGCGAGGAACCAGGCGGCCCCGGCGCGCTCGGCGCCCCAGAGCTTCTGACGGATGCCGCCGATCGGCCCGACATCCCCGGAGGAGTCGATCGTGCCCGTTCCTGCGAAGATCTCGCCCCCGGTCATGGCGCCGGGGGTGAGCTTGTCGACGATGCCGAGCGCGAACATCATGCCGGCGCTCGGGCCGCCGACGTTGTCGAGCTGCAGTTCGACGTCGATCGGGAACTCGTAGTGCATGCGCACGCCGACCCCGATCACGGCGATGCCGTCGCGCTCGATCGGCGTCACTTCGACCGTCAGGGGCTGCCCGTCGCGCACGATGTCGACCTGCGCCGAGGCATCCGCACCGTGTTCTCGCACCGCCGTCTGCAATTCGCGGATGGAATGCACCTCGGTGCCGTCGAACGAGACGATCACGTCGCCCTCTTCGAGGATGCCCTCGGCGGGCGAGCCCTCGAGCAGGGCAGCGACCGTCACCTCGCGGGGGAAGTCGTAGTCGAGCTCGACGAGCGCTGCGGCGATCGCGTCCTGCTGGGAGTCGACCATCGCGGCCTGGTTCTGCGCATCGCGGTCTTCGGTGCTCACGCCGGGAGGGAAGATCGCCTCGACGGGCATGACCGAGCGGGTGTCGTCGAACCAGGCGGCGAGCACCTCGAGCCAGCTCGGCGTCTGCCCGGGGCTGCCGACGACCGAGACCGTGAGCAGGTTGAGCTCGCCGTCGGTGGGGTAGGTCCGCTCGTCGGGGATCTCGATGAGCGGCACCTCTTCGTCGGAGCTGTTCTTCGCGCTGCCGAGGGTGTCGTAGACGGGCCCGGGCTGCTCGATCACATACGGCGTCGGCATGAACGCGAACACGATGCCGATCACGATCGCGATGCCGAGAGCCCATCCGCCGATGCGCTCGCGCAGGCGCCGACGCCCGGTCGTGGGGTCGGACCGCCAACGGGAATCCTCCGACAGCGGGGTCTCGTCGTCGAAGATGCTCAACCGTTGCCCTTTCCGGCGGTGTTCGAACGCGAATGCGGGCACTGTTCGCGAAGGGCGGACACCCGGAACGCCCAGCCTAGGCCATTTCCCAGACACTCTTCCGTGCCCCGGCGTTACGGTTGAACCAGACGCGACCAGGAGGTGGCCACTGTGGCCGATCGGCATGACGAGCAGGGCGACCGGAACCCCGAAGACGAGTTCCGCGAGATGCTGCGCGAGCTGCTCTCGGGCGCGGGCGGCATCGATCCGTCGAGTCTCGTCGGCGCCGCCGGGCTGCCGAACGACCCGGCGAGCCTCTCCGCGCTGTTCGCCCAGCTGCAGCAGGCGATGAACAAGGCCGACGACGGCATCGACTGGAACGTCGCCGTGAAGCAGGGCGAAGAGCGCGCCGCCGCCGGCCAGCTGCAGGTCTCCGACGACGAGCGCACCCGATTCGATCGGGCCTTCCAGGTCGCCTCGCTGTGGCTCGACGAGGCCGTCGCCTTCGGCGCCCTGCCGAGCGCGCCCGAACTCTTGACGCGGCGGGCCTGGGTCGCCGCGACGATGCCGATCTGGTCGCAATTGGCCGAGCCCGTCGCCCTCTCGATCTCCGATGCGCTCACCCGCGTCATGAGCGATCAGGCGCCCGAAGAGATGCGCTCGATGATCGAGGGCGCGAGCCGCATGATGCGCGGCATCGGCGGCGCCCTCTTCGCGATGCAGCTCGGGCAGGTCGTCGGCCAGCTCGCGACCGAGGTCGTCTCGGGCGGCGACGTCGGCATCCCGCTGCTCGACGACGGCCGTGCCGCGATCCTGCCGCAGAACGCCGCGGAGTTCGGCGCCGACCTCGACATCCCCGCCGATCAGGTCGAGCTCTACCTCGCCGTGCGCGAGCTCGCGCACGCGCGCCTGTTCCGACACGCCCGCTGGCTGCGACTGCACCTCATCACGGCGATCACGGCGTTCGCTCACGGCATCGACATCGACACCGAGCGACTCGAAGAACTCGCCGAGGGCTTCGACCCCACGAACACCGACGAGCTGCGCAACGCCGTCGTCAACGGCGCACTGATCCGCGCGAAGAGCGAATCGCAGCAGGCGGCGCTCGCCCGCCTCGAGACGATGCTCGCGCTCGTCGAGGGCTGGGTCGACGCCGCGACCGCCGACGCCACGACGCGGCTGCCGAAGTCGGGCGCTGTCGCAGAGACGATCCGGCGCCGTCGCGCAACGGGCGGGCCTGCGGAGTCGGCATTCGCGACCCTCGTCGGCCTCGAGCTGCGGCCGCGACGCCTTCGCGAGGCGACGGCCATGTGGCGCGCGGTCACCGACGCCGTCGGCGTCGAGGCGCGCGACGCGCTCTGGTCGCACCCCGACCTGCTGCCGACCGCCGAAGACCTCGACGACCCGACTGCGCTCATCGCCCGGCTGACCGGCGCAGAGACCGCCGAGGCCGACGACGAGTTCGACCAGGCGCTCGAGCAGCTGCTTCGCGGCGAGACGCCCGCGGCTCCGGGCGAGAACGGCGAACCCGGCGAGCCCCCGCCCGCCTGACCCGCCCGACCCCCTGCCCCGCCCGACCCCCTGACCCGCCCGACCCCCTGACCCGCCCGCCTGCCCACCGCGACACCGGCACCAACACGACTCACCCCTTCGCCGAACGGGCAGTTGATGCCGCCTCTACGCACCAGAGGCGGCATCTACTGTCCGTTCGCGGCACAGATCACGGGGCGCGGGGCGGCCTGTGGAGGGATTCTGCGGGGCCGGGCGCGTTTCGGGCATGCTCTCGGCATGTCACCGCGCATCGATCCGCTCTTGCCCTTCGTGTGGCGCTCCCCCACCGAGTTGCAGCTCGGAGCGACGCCCCGGGTCGTGCTGCGCGAGCCCGGCGAACTCGAAGACGCGATGCTCACCGCCCTCCGGCACGGCGCCTCCACCGCCACCCTGCACACGATCGGCCGCGCACTCGGCGGCAGCACCGCCGAGCTGCAGGCGTTGCTCGAACTCCTCGCGCCGGCGTTCGAAACGAGCGGCGAGAGAGATACGAGCAGAGTGGATGCCGCGGCATCCGCTCGCTCGCAGGGCCCCGTCGCGCTCGACGCACCGCGCGAGATCGGCGATCGACTGGCCGACCATCTCTCGGCGCTCGGCTACGCGACGGTGCTCGCCGCCGACGCCGAGCCCGACGAGATCTCGCTCGCCGTCATCGCGGCGCGCTGGGTCGTCTCGCCGGCCCGCCACCTGCCGTGGTTGCGGGCCGACGTGCCGCACCTCGCGATCGTGTTCGACGACGAGGGCACCCGCATCGGCCCGCTCGTCGAGCCGGGCGACGGCCCGTGCCTGCGCTGCCTCGAGCTGACCCGCCGCGACGGCGACCCCGCGTGGCCCGTGGTCGCCGCCCAACTGGCAAGCGGGCGTGCGGCGGCGAGCTGCACGCCGCGATCGGTGCACGACGCCGTGTCGCTCGCGACGTCACTCGTCGACGATCGGCTCGGGCTCGCGCACAACCCGTTGCGGGCCGCGTCGATCAGGCTCGGCCGGCCTGGCGAGTCCGCGCTGTCGACGCCGCACCGGCGGCACCCCGAGTGCGGGTGTCGAGCTCCTGCAGAAACCGCGAGGGCTCCCGCGCGCCTCGGTAGCCGCCGCCCTGACGCGGCCAGCTCAGTTCGAGACGACGCCGTGCCCGCGTGATGCCGACGTAGAGCAGTCGCCGCTCTTCGTCGATCGCATCGAACCCCTTCGCGTAGGCGATCGGCAGCATACCCTCGGTGAGTCCGACGATGAAGACCTGATCCCACTCGAGGCCCTTGGCCGAGTGCAGCGTCGCGAGCGTCACCGCCGCGACCGGGGGCTCGTGCTGCGCCTCGGCGCGAGCGCGCAGTTCGTCGGCGAAGGTGCGGAACGTCGTGCCGGGCGGCGCGTCGTCGACGAGCCTCGCGATGGCGTTCAGCGACTCCCAGCGGGCGCGCACGGCGCCGGGACCGTCGGGCGCCTGCGCGCTCCAGCCGAGGGCGCGCAGCACGTCGCTGACCGACTTGAAGAGCGGCTCGCCCGCGATCGTGAGGGCGGCGGCGCGCAGCGCGTGCACCGCCTCGCGCACCTCGGGTTGATCGAAGAAACGCGAGGCGCCGCGCACCCGCGACCCCACGCCGACCTCGTCGAGCGCGCGCTCGAGAATGGCGGACTGCGAGTTCACGCGCATGAGCACCGCGATCGACTCGGGTGGCGCGCCGGCGTCGATCGACGCGCGGATGCGGGTTGCGACGCCCCGCGCCTCGGCGAGGTCGTCGGCGTACTCGGTGATCGTCGGCTCGGTGCGTGCGGCACGATCGGTGCGTGCGGCACGATCGGTGCCCGCAGCGCGGTCGCCGCGAGCAGCACGCGCCGAGGTCGCGCGGCTGGGCTCGAGCCCCGACTCCGACATCGCCGCGGGGGGCGACGCGGGCGCCGAGGCATCCGCTTCGCCGTCGATCGCGACCGCCTCGAGCCGCAACGCGCCCGCCCGGCCGCGCATCAGCCGGTTGGCGGTGTCGACGATCTCGGGGCTCGAGCGGTAGTTGCGCTCGAGCCGCACGATCGTGGCGCCCTCGAACCGGCGCTCGAAGTCGAGCAGGTAGTCGGCGCTCGCGCCCGCGAACGAGTAGATCGTCTGGCTCGCATCACCGACGACGCACAGGTCGCGCCGCCCGCCGAGCCAGAGCTCGAGCAGCTGCTGCTGCGCGGGCGAGACGTCTTGGTATTCGTCGACGATGAAGTGGCGATAACTCTCGCGCACATGCATGGCGACGGATGCCTCGGACTCGATCATTCCCGCGGTCGCGAGCAGCACGTCCTCGAAGTCGAGCATGCGCCGCTCGTCTTTCAGCGACTCGTAGGCGTCGACGACGGCGAGGAACTGCTCGGGCGTCAGTTCGCCGGGGGCCCCGCGCGTCGCGAGCCGCGTCGCATACGTCTCGGGTCCGGCACCGGAGACCTTGCGCCACTCGATCTCGGCCGCGACGTCGCGCAGCGTCGCCGTGTCGACCCGAACTCGGGCGCGCTCGGCGGCCTGCCCGAGCAACCGGCCCTTGAATTCGAGCACGCGCGGGGCGCTGCCGCCGACGACGATCGGCCAGAAGTGGTTGAGCTGCGCGAGTGCCGCGGCGTGGAAGGTGCGCGCCTGCACCGCGCCCGCGCCGAGCGCCCGCAGCCGCGCCCGCAGTTCGGCCGCGGCACGCGAGGTGAAGGTGAGCGCCATCACCCGGGCCGGGTCGTAGGTGCCCGACGCGACCCCGTAGGCGATGCGGTGCGTGATCGCCCGGGTCTTGCCGGTGCCGGCACCCGCGAGCACGCACACCGGGCCGAGCAGCGCCTCGGCCGCGACGCGCTGTTCGTCGTCGAGCGCGTCGAGCAGCGGGTCGGATGCCTCGGTCACGATGTCGACCATGCGAGCCCCGTCTCATCGGGGTCGAGAGGGCCGCCGAACCAGCGCTCGAGCAGCCAGCGCGCGATCGAGGTGCCGCCCGGCAGGCCGACCTCGCCGTGCGCGGCGACGAGCTCGTCGCGAGAGAACCAGCGCAGTTCGAGGATCTCTTCACCGTCGGGCACGGCCGTGGCGGCGACCACGCCCGGCGCGATGCGGGCCGTGAAGCCGAGCATGAGGCTCGCGGGGAACGGCCACGGCTGCGACGCGACGTACTCGACCCGATCGACGGCGATGCCCGCCTCCTCGGCTATCTCGCGCACGACGGCGGCCTCGAGGGTCTCGCCGGGCTCCACGAATCCGGCCAGAAGCGAGTAGCGATGCTGCGCCCACAGTGCGTTCGAACCGAGCAGCACGCGATCGTCGTCGTCGGTGACGAGCACGATGACCGCCGGGTCGGTGCGCGGAAAATGCAGGCTGTCGTCGGCCGTGCAGCGCCGAGCCCACCCGGCCTGCACGACGACGGACTCGGCGCCGCACCGCGGGCAGTGCCCGTTTCGCTCGTGCCAGTTGGCGAGCGCGACCGCCTCGACGAGCAGGCTCGCATCGCGGTCGCCGAGCACTGCCGCGGCCTCGCGCAGCCCCTGCCACCTGGCCTCTTCGGGTTCGATGAGCGCCGCGGCATCCGCGTCGAAGACCCGCACCTCGAACCGTGAGCCGCCCTCGCGACCGAGGTAGCAGCGCAGCAGAGGCGGCGGCAGCGGCGACTGCGACTGCGACTGCGACTGCACCGTGCCCGGTGCCGGCCGCAGCAGTTGCAGCGCCGGCGCTGAGCCGTCGACCCGCTCGGCGAGCAGTGCGCGGCCGCGGTGCACCGCGATGACCCGGGTCGTCGGGTCGGCGTCGAGCGAGGCCTCGAGGCCGGGATCGGTGCGCGCCGCGGCATCCCGATCGATCGCCTGACGTGCGAAAGCCGGCGGTGTCGGATCGGTCACGTGCCACCTCTCGATGCCGGGGTCGGATGCCTTGGTCGAATGCCGGGTCGGACGCCTGGCCGACACCGGTCCGACGCCGGGCTCCGACGTCGGAGTCGGCCGGAACGCGTGGCGGTCGCCCCGAGCCGCGAGTTGCCTGCTTAGGCTGGGTGGCATGGCCAGACCTCCTCTCACTCTAGCCGCGTTGGCCACGGCGGCGGTGCCCGGACTCGAGGTGCGAGCCGTGCGCGTGCACAGCCGGAAGAGCCACGGCGCATTCGACGCGGTGCTGCTGCGGGCGAGCGACGATCGTCTGCTCGTGCTGCGGGTGCCGCGCTCGCAGGCCGCGGAATCCGAGCAGTCGGCCGACCTCGTCGCGCTTCGCGCGCTCACCCCCGGTATTCGCTCGCGTCTGCCGTTCGGCGTTCCCGAGCCGGTCGGTCAGGCTCCCGTCGACGGCACCCGCGCCGTCGTCACGACCTTCGTGCCGGGTGCGGTGCAGACCGCCGACGAACTCACTGCACACGACGGCATCGCGACCTCGGTCGGTCTCGCCCTCGCCGCGGTGCACGCACTGCCGACGGGCTTCATCGCCGACGCCGGTCTGCCGCGCCAGACCGCCGACGAGTCGCACGACGCCGTCGTCGAACTCATCGGCCGCACCGCAGACACCGGGCATCTGCCCGCCGCGCTGCTTCGACGCTGGGAGGAGGCGACCGACGACGCCGCACTCTGGCGGTTCCGGCCGACGGTCGTCAACGGCGCGCTGGCCGCCGACTCACTGCTCGTCGACGGCGACGCCGTCACGGGCGTCATCGGCTGGTCGGCGCTCGCGCAGGGCGACCCCGCTCTAGACCTGCACTGGCTGCTGACCTCGCGGGGCGCCGCCGCCGAGCGCGCGCTCGACGCGTACGTCGGTGCGCGCGAGGGCGGTGCCGACGCGCATCTGCCGCAGCGCGCGCTGCTCTACGGCGAGCTCGAACTCGCGAAGTGGCTGCTGCACGGCGTCGAGGCGCGCGACGAGGCGATCATCGCCGACGCCGTCGGATTGCTCGACGGTCTCGTCGAGAGCGTGCACGACCGGTCGAGCGAGCCGCTCTCGCCAGAGACCGGGCCGATTCTCACCGTCGGCGACGTCGAGAAGATGCTCGACGAGACGCCGCGTGAGGCGTTGACCCGCGAGGGCGGCCCCCGCGAGGGCGCGGCGAGCCTGCTCACCGACAGCTACGACTACTCAGAGCTCGAGCGACGCGAGGCCGGCGAGCGCGACGCCGTGCCCTTCGCCGCGACGGCGCCGATTCCGCTCGATCTGTCGGACTGGGGGGACGCGTCGCCCACGGGCGATGACGGGGCCGGGGCCGACGAGGCCGGGGCCGGCGAGGCCGGGGCCGACGAGCCCGGGGCCGACGAGCCCGGGGCCGGGGTCGGCACGGCCGCCGGCGGTCAGCGCAGCGCCTCCGCGGGCGCCGACGCGGACGCCGCGACCGACGCCCAGGCCCGGCGCAACGCCGCTTCGTCGTAGATCGCGTCGGGCCTGATCACCCGATCGTCTTCGACGAAGTAAAACACGGCGTCGATCGCCTCGGGATCGACGCCCGCCCAGTTCGCGTACGCGAGCCGGTAGAGCGCGAGCTGCGTCTGCTTCAGCTCGAGGTCGTGCGCGTCACGCGGCGCCTTGCCCGTCTTCCAGTCGACGACCTGGTGACGGATGCCGCGGCGCCCGAGTTCGCTCGACGGTTCGACGTCGTACACCGCATCGAGTTTGCAGACGAAGACGTTGTCGCCGATCGGCAGGTGCAGCTCGATCTCGACGGCCGAGGGCTTGCGACCGCCCCACTCCGACGCCTCGAAGGTGGTCTGCAGCTGCCGCAGGCGTTCGGCGGTGGGGTCGGCGATGCGCTCGTCGCGCGGGATGTCGAGCTCGGCGTACACCTCCAGACCGTCGAGCGCGTCGATGGCGCCGGCTTCGACCTCGCCGGTCGAGCGCTGCTCGACCCACTGGTGGAAGAGCGTGCCGATGCGGGTCGCCCGGTACGGCCGCTGCGGCATCGGCCGGCTCAGCTGCGCGGCGACCGCAGCGGGGTCGTCGACGTAGTCCTTGAACCGCGACGCGGGCACGCGCACGGGCACCTCTGCCGCGGCCGGCCCTTCGGCGCGTCGGCGGCGCTCCTCGAGCAGCAGGCGAATGCGGTCGGCGAGCACCGGGCCGATGCCCTCGCCGCTCGGTCGCGCGGCCGCGGCACGTACGGCCTCGGCCGCTGCGACGACGGCCTGCCGGCGAATGCCGAGCGGGTCGAGCGGCCAGCGCACCCGCTCGGTCGATCCGGCTCGCGGGTTCTCGTCGGAATCGGGCGCCCCGGGCAGCACACCGGGTTCGATCACCCCGGCCGTCACGAGCTCTCGAAGGAACGGGCTCGGCTTGCGCGGCGCCTTCTGGCTCGCCCACCACGACCCGGTGAGCAGCAGGTCGCTGCGAGTGCGGGTGAGCGCCACGTAGGCGAGGCGCCGCTCTTCCTCGGCATGGCGCTGCTTGTTCTCGTCGGCGAAGTCGCCGACCGCACGGTCGAAGTCGGCCTGGCTCGCCACGCCGCGCCACTGCAGCTCGGGCAGCTCGTCGGCATCGCCCTTGAACTCGTTGGGCAGCTCGCCGAACGAGAGCCAGCCCTTCGACGAACGCGGCTTCGACGGCAACTCGTCGTCGACCATGCGCGGGATGGCCACGACGTCCCACTCGAGACCCTTCGAGCCGTGGATCGAGAGCACCTGCACGGCACCGGGCTCGGGCTCGTCTTGACGCGGGGCGAGCCGGTCGCGCTGCTCGGCCTCGGTGAGCCAGCCGAGGAACGCACCGAGGGTGGCGTGCTCGGAGACCTCGGCGAAGCCCGCGAGCAGTTCGTCGAACGCTTCGAGGCTCGGCGCCCCGAGCGGCTGCGCAGAGTTCGCGGCGACCTCGATGTCGAGCAGCAGCTCTTGCTGCACCAGGCTGACGAAGTCGATGAGACCGAGCCCGGCCCGACGGCGGAGCGACTGCAACTGCGCCCCGGCACGCCGCATGCGGACGAGGCCGACCTCGCTGAACGCGGCGAGCGCCGAGTGCGAGTCGGGGGCGACGAGCAGGAAGTCGAGGGCGTCGACGATCGAGGGCGACTCGTCGGGGGCGATCGACGCGCGAAGCCCCGCTCGCACCTCGTCGCCGAGACGCCGCGTCGACACGTCGCGATCGGCGAGCCACTTCGCGAGCGAGTGCAGTGCGGCGAGGTCGGCCGGGCCGATGCGCCAGCGGGCGCCCCCGAGCACGCGCACGAGCTCCGACCCCGCCGTGGGGTCGTTCAGCACCCGCAGCACGCACACGAGGTCGGCGATCACCGGTTGGTCGAGCAGGCCCGCCATTCCGAGCACGTGCACCGGAACACCTCGAGCGCGGAGCGCCGCGGTGAAGATGCCGACGTTCGCGAAGGTGCGGCAGAGCAGCGCGCCGCTTCGGGCGCCCGATTCGGCCGCCGCGTCCCGCCCCGCGCGGCCGAGGCGCTCGGCGAACCAGGAGGCCACGAGCTCGGCCTCCTGCTCGATCGTCTCGGCCCACCCGGCTTCGAGGCGGCCCGGCTGCGCGAACGGGGATGCCCCGAGCGGCGCCTTCGGAATGCCGGCATCGAGCGGAAGGATCAACGTGTTCGCCGCCTCGAGCACGATCTTCGGGTTGCGCCAGCTGGTGGAGAGGTCGTAGACGGCGGCACCGCGATCGTCGCCGTCATCGCCCTGTGCGAAGTCGCGGCTGAAACGTGCGAGATTGGCGGCACTCGCGCCGCGCCATCCGTAGATCGACTGGTCTGGGTCGCCGACCGCCATGACCGACTGCTCGCCGAACAGCGTCGAGAGCAACCGTGTCTGCACGACGCTCGTGTCTTGGTATTCGTCGAGCAGCACGGTGCGGTAGCGCTCGCGGTGCCCGGCGACGACCTCGGGGTGCCGCTCGCAGATCGCGAGGGCGAGGGCGACCTGGTCTGAGAACTCGACGAAGCCCTGCTGCTGTTTCGCCGCGGCGTACGCGTCGGCGAGTTCGAGCAGGGGCGGCAGCGCGCCGACGACTCCGAGCGCAGCGACGAACGAATCGAAGTCGGTGCGCTTGCGCGGCGCCTCGATGGGCAACCCCTCCATGGCGAGGAAATCGCGGGTCATCGCACGCACATCGCGGCTGTCGGCAACGTTCTCGGCGAGCGCGCGGCTGAGCGAGAGCACCGCACCGGTCACCTTGTCGAGCGAGGCGTCGAGCTCGACGAGCCGCGGATCGGCCGAGGCGGCGACGACCGAGCGGGCGAGCTGCCAAGCGGATGCCTCGCCGAGCACCGCCGCGTCGGGCTCACGCCCGATGAGCATCGCGTGCTCACGGTAGATCGCACTCGCGAAGGCGTTGTACGTGCCGACCGACGCCGACTCGAGCGGGTCGAGCGAGACGTCGGCGATGCCGAGCGACACGAGCTGCGCGATGCGCTCGCGGATGCGCTCGGCGAGTTCGCCCGCGGCCTTGCGGGTGAAGGTGAGCCCGAGCACCTCGGGCACCGCCACATGCCCGTTCGCGAGCAGCCAGACCACGCGGTTCGCCATCGTCTCGGTCTTGCCGCTGCCCGCGCCGGCGACAACGATGCTCTGGCCGCCCGGGTCGGCCTCGATCACGGCCCGCTGCTCGGCGGTCGGGGCATGCAGGCCGAGCCGGGCGGCGATCTCCGCGGCGGCGATGCCCGTGTCTGCGCTCATGCCCGTGCCTGCGCTCATGCTCGTCACCGCCCTCTCACCCGTACCCGCGCTCACGACCTCATCCGCACTCACGCCGATACCGCCGGCACGAGGTGCACCCGGTATTGCCAGCCGCCGAATCTCGAACGGTAGCCGAGCTCGGCCGGGCCGTCGAACTCGCTGCCCGACATGGTGCGCGCGACGGCGTCGAGTCGCTCGCGGAACTCCGCCTCGGCCTCGTCGTCGAACGGTTGCTGCGCCTTCTCGGTGTAGGCGTTGCCGCGAGTGGGCTTGGCGAGGTAGACGAGCTTCGCGCCGCCGAGCGTGCCGCCGCTCGGCACCTCGCCCGCCCGCGCTGCGAGCTGGTATGCCGCGAGCTGCGGGTGCACGGCGGTCTCGGCCGCTGTCGGCGGGGTGCGCCCGGTCTTCAGATCGACGATGACCGTGGTGCCGTCGGCCGAGGCCTCGACGCGGTCGATCGTGCCCGAGATGCGAACCCGGTCGACGATGAGCGTGAAGCGACCCTCTGCGCCGAGCAGCACCTTGCCGTCGTCGACGAAGTTCGCGAGGTAGTCGGATGCCCCTTCGGTCATGCGTCGCGCGCCCCGACGCTCGCGCTCGGCCACCCAGCCCGCTTCGAACCGCAGCTCGCGCCAGCGCGCTTCGACGGCAGCCCACAGCGTCTCGATGCTCGTGTCGCCGTCGTCGCGGGCTCCGGCCTCTTCGACGACGGCGTGCACGATCGTGCCGATCGAGGCGGCGAGCCCCGACGGCGGCGAGGCGACGTGGTCGATGAACCAGCCGAGCGGCGACTCCTCGGCCCGATCGATCTGCGAGGGCGACACCGAGACGAGCGTCTCGGGGTCGCCCTCGAGATCGACGAGGGGCGCGGTGGTCGACAGCTCGGCGAGCCCGTACCACTCGTCGGGGTGGGCTCCGGGCACGCCTTGCTCGGCGAGCAGGGCGAGGGCCGCAGGAGCCTCGCCGCCGATGCGGCCGCCCACTCGGCCGCCGACACCGAGGCCGTCGCGGAGACTCGTCGCCTCCTCGCGCAGGGCGCCCACGAGCCCGCGCAGGTGCAGCGGGCGACGGCGTGCGGTCTTGATCCGCTCGATCGCGTAGCCCATGAGCATCGACGGCTGCTCGTCGTCGTTGGCGGTGCAACTGAGCACGAGCTGCCGGCTCGCCCGGGAGGCGGCGAGCACGAACAGCCGCAGCTCGTCGCCGCGCACCGAGGCGCGCGCTTCGGCGACCGTCTCGGGTGCCGGAAGCGGCGCGCCCGATCGAGCCGCGGCGACGACGTGGGGCAGGAGCGCGGC
Source organism: Agromyces sp. NPDC055520 (assembly GCF_053619715.1). Taxonomy (NCBI): domain Bacteria; kingdom Bacillati; phylum Actinomycetota; class Actinomycetes; order Micrococcales; family Microbacteriaceae; genus Agromyces; species Agromyces sp. NPDC055520. Next base: position 40,242 of record NZ_JBSHJY010000011.1, read on the forward strand.
GTGCAGCAGGGTGCCGCGCGGCCTGAGGTTCGGCCAGACGCCGTCTTGCAGGCCCGCGATCACGACGACCTCGAACTCACGGCCGATGACGGCGGGCGGCGTGGTCACGACGACCGTCTCGGCCGAGCGCTGCGGCGCGAGCGAGTCTTCGGGCAACTCGCTCGCGAGCACCTCGTCGACGAAACGCACGGGCGGCGCTTCGGGCTCGCGCTCGACGAAGCGCTGCGCCGCCGCGAAGAGCGCGACGGCTGCGTCGAGGGCACGGTTGGCCTCTTCGGCCAGCACTCCCGTGCCGGCCGCCTGCGCCGCCCACTCGGTCGCGAGCCCGCTGCCCTCCCAGATCGACCAGAGCACCTCTTCGACGGTGCCGCCGCCCCGGGCGACGCCGCGCGCCGTCGCGATCAGCTTCGCGAGCCGCCCGGCCCGGCGCGCCGGCGCCGCGTCGATCGTCTCGAACCCGCCGGGCGCCCCAAGCGCCTCGACGAGCAGTTCGTCGGCCGTGCGGGAGCCGTCGTTCGCGAGCTCTTCGTGCCGCAGCGCGAGCCGAAGCCGGCGCAGCCCCACGCTGTCGAGCCGGCCGATCGGCCCCGTGAGCACCGTGACGGCGAGCTCTGGTGTGAGCGGTTCGCGGTCGAGCACGAGCGATGCGGCAGCGAGCAGCGCCGCCGCGGCGGGGGCGTCGCGCAGCGCGGTGCGTGCGGCGTTGCCCGCGGTCGGCACGTCGGCGAGCGCGAGCCCGCGCTCGAAGGCGGGCACGTCGCCGCCCGAGCGCAGCACGACCGCCATCGACGACCACGGCACGCCGTCGAGCAGATGCCGTTCGCGCAGCACGGCTGCGACGGCCTGGCACTCGGCGGCGTGCGAGGGCGCCTCGATGCCGAGCACCGCGGCGAGCGGCTCGACCTCGGCGCCGGCCGGCGTCTCGCGCACGGCAGACCGGTGCGTGCCGCCGAGGGCGGTGCCGATGTGGGCGCTGACCGACTGCACGATCGCGCGCAGTTCGGGCCGGCCCCGGTGCACGACGGGCAACTCGACGCGCTGCACGGCGCCAGCACCCACGGCACCACCGGCGCCGAGCACCGCCCCGAGCGAGCCGAGCAGTTCCGCCCGCCCGCCGCGGAACCCGTTCGACGCGACATCGGGGTCGCCGAGCGCGACGACCGCGACCCCGCGCGCCGCGAACGCCCCGAGCAGGGCCGCGGTCGCCTCGGTGGCCTCTTGCGCGTCGTCGACGACGATGAGCCGCACACGCGCGAGCGTTCCGAGCGCGGTCTCGGCCGCGACATCCACCGTGCTGCTGCGCACGATCGCCGCAGCGAACGCGCCGAGCTCTGACGAGTCGTATTGATCGGGGCGCAGTTGCGCCTTCACCTCGTCGTACTCCGCGAGGAACGCGGCCGCCGCGACCCATTCGGCGCGGCCGCTGCGTTCGCCGAGCGCGGCGAGCGTCGGCGCGTCGACCCCGTGCTCGACGGCGCGCATGAGCAGGTCGCGCAGTTCTGAGCGGAACCCGCGCAGCACCCGCACCTCTGGCGTGAGCGGGTCGGGCCAGACCGGCCCGAAACCGTCGCGGATGCCGCCCTCGAGCAGCTCGCCGATGATCTGGTCGTGCTCGGCACCGGTCAGAAGCGTCACCGGCGCCCCCGTGTACGCGCGCACGAGCTGGAACGCGAGCGAGTTCGCCGTGCGCGCGAGCGGCCCCCGGGTCGTGACGCCGAGGCGCACGGCGAGTCGGTCGCGCAGTGCGGTCGCCTCGACCCGGGTCGCCGAGAGCACGAGCACCTCGTCGGTGGCGAGGCCGAGCCGTTCGACCCGGTCGGCGACGAGCTCGATCGCGAGGGTCGTCTTGCCGCTGCCGGGAGCACCGAAGACGGCCGCGTGCACGTCGACCGCGAGGCTCGGCACACGGGTGTCGGATGTCGCGGTCGGCTGCATGCCCGCAACGTTAACGGGTTCCGCCGACAGTGAACCTGCAGCGGCCCGGTGAGCCGGTGTCATAGTGTTGCCTCAACAGTAGAAAGGCGCCCCGTGGACGTTCGCATCGGCATTCAGAACTCTCCCCGCGAGCTCTCGTTCGAGACTTCGCAGTCAGCCGCAGAGGTCGAGCAGGCGGTCGCCGCAGCACTCGCCGGCCAGTCGGCCGTGCTGACCCTCACCGACGACAAGGGCACCCGCTACGTCGTGCCCGCATCCGCCCTCGCCTACGTCGAGATCGGTTCCGAAGAGGCACGTCGCATCGGGTTCGTCGCCTGACATGGAACTCATCTTCATCGTCGTCGGCGGTGCCATCCTGGGCCTCGCAGCGCAGTTCGTCGTGCCGCGCCGTCACCTTCGCGGGGTGACCGTCGGCCCGGCGATCGGCACCGCCGTCGCCGCGGTCGTGTGGGTCGGGCTGACCTGGCTCGGCTGGCCATGGGACGGCGGCTGGATCTGGGTCGTCTCGCTCGTCGCCTCGGCCCTCGTGCCGGCACTGGTCCTGTACCTCATCTCACCCCGACGTGAGCGAGCGGATGACGCGGCGTTCGAGCGGCTCTCACGCCCGGGTGTCGTGCGCGCCTGACGCACAGACGGCCCGACGCACATACGGCCCGCGCGCAGCACGCCGGTTCGCTCAGGCCGTGAGCCCGAGCGCGTCCATGCGCCGCGTGTGCGCCGCGATGAGTTCGGTGAAGACCGGCTCGACGTCGGCGCCGCGGTCGCGGCTGTCTGACGCGCGCAGCGCCGACCTGGCGATGAGCAGCGTGTCGCCGACGAGGCTGCGCCCCCACAGGGCGAGCCGGTCTGAGAGGCCTGGTTCGGCCTCGGCCTCGATCGCGGCGAAGAGCTCGTCGTGCAGCACTGTGCCCCACTCCTCTTCGTCGAGGATGGTGCGCACGCGCGCGGCGAGGTCGCCGGGCAGCCCCTCGGCGAGGCGCGAGAAGTAGTCGTCGAGCATGCCCGAGGTGACGTGGATGCCGAGCAGCAGCTCGTACCAGTCGGCGCCGGCGCTCGCCTGACGGAAACGGTCGGCCGCCGGCGCGAAGGGCGCCATCACGTCGTCGGGCTCGACGCCGAACTTGCGGATCTCGGCGGTGAGCGCATGGTGCTGCTTCAGGGCGATGCCCGCCGCACGGCTCAGCCCGGCCTTCGACGACAAGGTCGGCGCGGTCGCGACGGCCCGAGCGAGGGACTCGAAGAACTCGAGCTGGATGTAGGCGGCCTGCCCGAGGAACGGCACCGGCTCGGGCACGAGCTCGGTGAAGTCGACCTTCGTGAGGTCGGTCGGCGCCACCCGCGGCCGCAACCGCGGCAGCTCGGGGCGCGCGCCGCGCCGCTTCGACCAGATCACCACAGCAGACAGCTTACCGAGGCGTTCAGGCAGTCTCGGATAAGGTAGAGGGTGCATGCGGGCGATGGATCCGCAGCCGTGCGCCTGGGGTTGAGAACGGGGCGCGCATCCGACCGCCACCTCGAGCAACACGAACAGGCAGACTTTTGACCACTTTCACCGACCTCGGCATCGCGTCCGACATCGTCGACGCCCTCGCCGGGAAGGGCATCATCGATGCCTTCCCCATCCAGGAGCAGACCATCCCCCTCGCCCTCTCGGGCCAGGACATCATCGGGCAGGCCAAGACCGGCACGGGCAAGACCTTCGGGTTCGGCCTGCCCATCATCCAGCGACTCGGCGACGACCCCGAGGGCGGCGTCAAGGCGCTCGTCGTCGTGCCGACCCGCGAACTCTGCGTGCAGGTCACCGAAGACCTCGAGCTCGCGGCATCCAATCGCCCGACCAAGATCGTGTCGATCTACGGCGGCAAGGCGTACGAAGGCCAGATCGAGCAGCTCAAGGCCGGCGCGCAGATCGTCGTCGGCACCCCGGGGCGCCTCCTCGACCTCGCGTCGCAGCGCCTGCTCTCGCTGAAGAACGTTCAGGAGATGGTGCTCGACGAGGCCGACAAGATGCTCGACCTCGGCTTCCTCGCCGACATCGAGAAGCTCATGGCGCAGACGCCGGCGACCCGCCACACGATGCTGTTCTCGGCCACCATGCCGGGCCCGATCGTGGCACTCGCGCGCCGCTTCATGGTGCGCCCGATCCACATCCGCGCGACCGACCCCGACGAGGGCCTCACGCAGGCGAACATCAAGCACCTCGTCTACCGGGCGCACTCGCTCGACAAAGACGAGGTCATCTCGCGCATCCTCCAGGCCGAGGGTCGCGGCAAGACCGTCATCTTCACCCGCACGAAGCGTGCAGCGGCCAAGCTCGTCGAGGAGCTCAACGACCGCGGCTTCAACGCCGCTGCCGTGCACGGCGACCTCAACCAAGATCAGCGCGAGCGCGCCATGGCCGCTTTCAAGGCCGGCAAGAAGGACGTGCTCATCGCCACGGATGTCGCAGCTCGCGGCATCGACGTCGACGACGTGACGCATGTCATCAACCACACCATCCCCGACGACGACAAGGCGTACCTGCACCGCGTGGGCCGCACCGGCCGCGCCGGCAAGACCGGCATCGCCGTGACGTTCGTCGACTGGGACGACCTGCACAAGTGGGCGCTCATCAACCGCGCCCTCGAGTTCGGCCAGCCCGAGCCGACCGAGACGTACTCGTCGAGCCCGCACCTCTTCAGCGACCTCGACATCCCCGCCGGCACCAAGGGTCGTCTCAAGCCGTCGTCCGCGGTGGCGGCGCCGACGCGCTCGGCCACGGCCGGTCGCAGCGAGGGCGGTCGTTCGGGTGGTCGCGGTGAGGGCCGCTCAGGCGGTCGTTCAGAGGGCGGTTCTGAGCGAGTGGATGCCTCCGCTGAGCGCGCCCCCCGCACCCGCAGCCGCAACCGCACGCGCGGCGGCAAGCCGGCCGGCGAGACCGCGGGTGCTGTCTCCGAGCAGACGTCGGCCGGAGCCGGGCCGGTGTCCGGTTCTGCGCCGACCGAGTCCGCTGCGGCTCACGCCGCCACCGCCGACGTCGCCGTCAAAGAGCCCGGCACGGGCACGCACGACGGCAAGGGCCACGAGCACCACGACGGCAACGTCGCTCCCCCGCGTCGCCGCCGTCGTCGCGGCCCGCGCACCGGCGGTGCCGCGCCGCAGGTCTAACCCCAGCAGCGACGTTTCAGCGCCCGCTCGGCTTCGGCCGGGCGGGCGCTGTGCGTTTCGGTCGGACGGCTCACGACGCCGGTGCCGACACCGGCGATTCGGTTCGTGCACGGTCGTCGGCCGTGCGCCGGTCGGTCGTGGCGGCAGGGGCGACCGGCTGGTACCGCAACGCCCACGCGGCCAGGCCTGCAGCGAAGAGGATCGTGATCACCGCGAGCGGCACGTGCAGAGCGGTCAGCGAACGGAACCCGGCGAACGCCAGCAACGACATGAGCGCAAGCAATCCGGTCGTCGCCCAGATCGGCCAGCGCGGCGCCCGGCCGAGCCGGCGCGCGAGGATCGCGGCGACGATGCTGACCATCACCGCGATGCCCGCCACGGTGGCCATCTCGCGATGCCATGCGAAGGCCGACGACTGCCCGCCCATGAACAGGCCGGCGAGCACCGCCTGCCCGAACATGAGGAGTGCGGTCACCGTCAGCGCGATCCGCAGGAACCGCAGCGGCCACCGGCGCGCATCGCGGGCCGTTTCACTGATCGAGGACATGATCGGAGCCTAGCCAATAGATCCAAATGGATCAATTGCAATTGGATCGAATTTGAGAGAATCGATCAATGAGCGATGACGGCGGGCAGGTCTCGATCGAGGTGGGGCTGCTGCTCCACCAGGTCTATGCACTGGCGACGCAACGGCTGAACGACGCATTGCGGCCGATGAACCTGGCGAGTCGGCATGTCACGGTCATGTTCCTAATCCGAGATGGCGTGCAGACCCAACGCGACCTCGTTGCGCGGCTGAACACCGATAAGACCGGCATGGTGCGTGTGATCGACGACCTCGAGCGGCTCGGCTACGTCACGCGAACACCCTCGATGCTCGACCGCAGGGTGACGATCCTCGCCCTCACGAGCGACGGCGGCGCGGCCCTGCGGCAAGCGCAGCAGCACACCAAGCGCGTCTCAGCGGAGCTCTTCCACGCCGTGAGCCCTGATGAACTTGTCACGCTGAAGTCGATCCTGCAGCGCACGCTCGCCCCGAGCCCCGCCACGTCGCGCCACGCCACAACTTCGGAGCTCGACCCCGAATCGGAGCGTTCCACTCGATCGGGGCCGAAATTGTGACGATCCCCGAAATTGTGGCGGCCGTCAGGCGGAGCCTCGGCCGCTACGGCAGCACCGGCGCCGATCCGCGCCCCTCGGCGATGATCGCCTCGACGACGTCGGGCGCGGTGCGGCACTCGCCCAGCCGGTTCGGCTTGCCCGTGCCGTGGTAGTCGCTCGATCCGGTGACTCGCAGCCCGAATCGCGCTGCGAGTTCGCGAAGGCGCGGCTTCGCGGCGTCCTGGTTCTCGGGGTGGTCGATCTCGAGCCCGAACAGGCCGGCCTCGACGAGCTGCTCGAGTCGAGCAGGCGGGATGACCTGCTCGGCGCCGCGCGTGCCGGGATGCGCGAGCACGGGCACGCCGCCGGCCGCGCGGATGAGTCGCACACCGATGAGCGGGTCGGGAGCGTAGTGCGGCTGCGCGTAGCCGGCGCGCGGGTGCAGGATGCCGTCGAACGCCGCGGAGCGCGTGGCGGCGTGACCGCGCGCGACGAGCGCATCGGCGATGTGCGGGCGCCCGATCGTCGTGCCTTCGACGGTCTGCTCGAGCACGTCGTCCCACGTGAGGGCGTAGTCGCGGCCGATGCGCCGCACGATGGCCTCGGCACGGGTGAGCCGCGATTCGCGGATGCGGGCGGTCTCTGCGACGAGCGCCTCGTCGAACGGGTCGATGAGGTAGCCGAGCAGGTGCACGCTCGTGTACCCCTCGCGGGTCGAGAGCTCCATGCCGGGGATGAGCGCGACACCTGTCTCGGGCACGGCCGCGGCGGCCTCGGCCCATCCGCTCGTGGTGTCGTGGTCGGTGAGGGCGACGCCCCAGAGGTCGGCGCGTGCCGCCTGTCGCATGAGCTCCACGGGAGCCTCGGTGCCGTCGGAGACCGTCGAGTGCGTGTGCAGGTCGGCTTCGCCCGCGACGGTGGCTGGTGGCATCCCGCAATGTTATCCGTCGGGTCTGCTCTCCGACGACTCCGCTCTCGGACGCCTCTGGGGCGCCCATCAGGCCGGCTCGCCTAGGGTTGGTGGATGCTCCCCCGCATCCTCGGCTGGGCCGTCGCGCTCGGCACCGCCGCCGTCGCGCTCGTGCTCGTGTGGCCGCAGGCGTTCGGCCTGCAGAACCAGTGGGTGGCCGCGCACGTCGTCGCCCTGCGCGGCACAGCGGCCGCAGGCGGGGCCGTGGCCGTCGTCGCGTTTCTGCTGCTCGCGCTCGCGCGGCCGGTGCGCGTCTTCGCCTTCGCGATGGCCGCCGTGTTCGCGCTCTTCGCCGCGGGCAACGTCGCCGTGCTGACCGCCCGCGGCTTCGGCGGGTCGACCGCCGAGACGGGCCCCGACACCGTCACGGTGCTCTCGTGGAACACGCTCGGCGAGGTCCCCGAGACATCCACCATCGCCGATCTCGCGATCGAGCGCGGCGCCGACATCGTCGTGCTGCCCGAGACCACCGAGCCCCTCGGCGAAGAGGTCGCGGTCGCGATGCGCGAGGGCGGCAGCCCGATGTGGGTGCACACCGCCGCCTACGACGACGTGGCGAAGGCCCGATCGACGACCATCCTGATCAGCCCCGACCTCGGCGACTACGACGTGATCACGCCCGAGGTGCCCGGCCCACCCGGCAACACGAACACGGTGCCGAGCGTCGTGGCCGACCCCTCCGACGGCGTCGGGCCGCGCATCGTCGCCGTGCATGCCGTCGCACCCATCCGCTGGGAACTGCGCAACTGGCGCAGCGACCTCGACTGGCTCGCCGAGCAGTGCGCCGGCGACGACGTCATCATGGCCGGCGACTTCAACGCCACGGTCGATCACTTCGCCGGTCGCGGCATCGAGGGTGGCGATATGGGGCGGTGCGCGGATGCCGCGGCGCACGCCGATGCCGCAGGCCTCGGCACCTGGCCGACCGACGTGGCGCCGTTCCTCGGCAGTCCGATCGACCACGTGATGGCGACCCCGAACTGGGAGGTCGCGGCGTTCGAGGTGCTCGAAGGGTACGACGACGCCGGCAGCGACCACCGGCCGATCGTCTCGACGCTCGTCGCAGCGGGCTGACAGCAGGCGGTGCGAGAATGGGGGCATGGCCAACACGAGCGACACCTCCACGACCGAGACGGCGGCTCCCGCCACGAGCGACGAGAGCGGCCGCAACGCGAACCGTTCGACGACCCCCGGCTCAGAGGGCTTCAAGAACTTCATCGGCAGCGGCTGGGCCCAGCGCGACGAGACGCTGCCACCGGCGCGCGAGCAGGCGTCATTCGCCGCCGCACGCCGCGCGAAGGTCTCCGCGGCGTTCACGGGCCAGCGCCTCATCGTGCCCGCGGGCGACATGAAGCAGCGCGCCAACGACACCGACTACCCGTTCCGCGCGCACTCGGCGTTCGCGCACCTGACCGGTTGGGGCTCCGACTCCGAACCCGGCGCCGTGCTCGTCTTCGAGCCGACGACCGACGGCCACGCCGCGACCGTGTACTTCCGCGAGCGCGCCGGCCGCGACTCCGAGGAGTTCTACGCGAACGCCGCGATCGGCGAGTTCTGGATCGGACCGCGCCCGTCGCTTGCGCACGTCGCCGCCGACCTCGACCTCGCAACCCGTGGGCTCGAGGAGTTCGACCGGGTCGTCGACGCCGTCGACACGGCGACCCTCGTGCTGCGCGAGGCCGATGCATCCGTCACCGAGCGCGTCGACCACGCGCGCATCCGCTTCGCCGCCGAGCAGGCCTTGTCGACGAACGCGTCCGACGCCCCGTTCTCGCTCGAGGTGGGCGGCTCGCACGAGCCCGACGCCGAGCTCGCCCGCGTGCTCTCCGAAATGCGTCTCGTGAAGGATGCGTTCGAGATCGCCGAGCTGCGCGCCGCGATCGACGCGACGCAGCGCGGCTTCACCGAGGTCATCGGCGAACTGCCCCGCATCACCGCCGAGGTGCGCGGCGAACGCGTCATCGAGGGCGTGTTCGCGACCCGCGCCCGGCTCGACGGCAACGACGTCGGCTACGACTCGATCGCCGCCGCCGGCCCGCACGCCACGATCCTGCACTGGACCCGCAACGACGGCCCCGTCGTGCCCGGCGACCTCGTGCTGCTCGACGCCGGCGTCGAGATGGACAGCTACTACACCGCCGACATCACCCGCACGTTCCCGGTGAACGGCACGTTCTCCGAGGTGCAGCGCACGATCTACGAGGCCGTGCGCGAGGCCGCCGACGCCGCATTCGCGATCGTGAAGCCCGGCATCGTCTTCCGCGAGGTGCACGCTGCCGCGATGCAGGTCATCGCGCGCAAGACCGCGGAGTGGGGCTTCCTGCCGGTCTCCGCCGAAGAGTCGCTCGAGCCCGACAACCAGTTCCACCGCCGCTACATGGTGCACGGCACGAGCCACCACCTCGGCCTCGACGTGCACGACTGCGCGCAGGCGCGACGCGAGATGTACATGGACGGCGTGCTCGAGGCGGGCATGGTCTTCACGATCGAGCCGGGCCTCTACTTCCAGCCCGACGACCTCACCGTTCCCGTGGAGTTCCGCGGCATCGGGGTGCGCATCGAAGACGACATCCTCGTCACCGAGGACGGTGCCGAGAACCTCTCCGCCGGCATCCCGCGCACGGCCGACGAGGTCGAGGCCTGGGTGCAGGGCGGCACTCGGTAGCGACCGACCGGGAGGTCAGGCCGTCGACTTCGAGAGTCGGCGCGTCTGCCACCACGCCCAGAAGCGCGCGAGCTGGCGCTTGACGAACGCGGCGACGCGCTTCGCCCAAACGAACTCGGTGCCGAGGATGGCCAGGCCGAGGAACACGACGAGCCAGCCCGGCCCCGGCAGCGGCACGAGCAGCAGGCCGACGGTGGTGATCAGACCGCCGAGCACGGCGACGGCGGTGCGATAGGCGCGGCGCAGACCGGGCCTGCGTTCGATGCGGCGGCGGATGCCGCGGAGCAGGCGCATGATCGGCCGATCAGTTCGCTCGCCCTCGGCGATCTCCGCTGCGATCTCACGCTCGAGCTCATGCTGCGTCATCATTCGGTCACGATATATCGCGAGTCTGGGACGCAGCCCCGAATGCGCAGGGCGGAGCGGAGCGCGGGGTCGAGCGCAGTCAGCGATCCGAGGCGGTCGACTCGGCCGAGCCCGCCGAGCCCGTCGCCCCGGTCGCCGAGGCATCCGTGCCGTCGCCATCGGTCTGCGGCGGCGTGGATGTCGCGTCGCCCGCGTCGACCGTCGGTGCGAGCTCACCGTAGCGCGGGCGCACCGGTGCCTGCGGACCCCTGGCCGCCTCGTCGGCGGCCCGTCGCGCGGCATCCGTCGCCTCGCCGTAGCTCAACGGTCGCCCGCCGTTCGCGACCGGGGGCGTCGAAGCCGGGCGCTCGGCGGCCGGCGCGTCGACGCCGAGCACGCTGCGGGCGCGATCGACGTGCGCGCTCGCGGCGATGATCGCGTACCGTGCAGCGAGCACCTGCCCGACCGAGGTGAAGTCTCGGCGTCGGCGGTTCATCGAGTACGAGACGACGCTGAAGATCATGCCGAAGCCGGCGCCGATGAGCACGGCAGAGATCAGGATGCCGACCGAGGTGCCGCTCGGCGCGAAGATGAAGAACAGCAGCCCGAGGAACGTGCCGAGCCAGGCACCCGAGATCGCGCCGGCGCCCGCGGCGCGACCCCAGGTGAGCTTGCCGGTGATGCGCTCGACGCTCGTGAGGTCGGTGCCGACGATCGCGAGTTCTTTCACGGGGAACTCCGCCTTCGCGAGCTTGTCGACCGCGGCCTGGGCTTCGGCGTAGGTCTCGAAGCTCGCCACCGTTTCGCCGTTGGGCAGGGTCGGGTACTCTCGGCCGACGCGGCCGCCGAACGGCGATTGAGTGCTCACCCGGCCATTCTCCCACGACGCGCCCGCCTGGTGCCGGGAAGAGGCTTGGCACGAGGCATCCGGGACTAAGTTGGAACCGTGAGCGCCACGAGAGTCTTCGTCGCCCGACTGGCCGGGTGCGCCGTCTTCGACCCCGCCGGCGATCGGGTCGGCAAGGTGCGCGACGTCCTCGTCGTGTACCGCAAGAACGACCCTCCGCGCGTCGTCGGCCTCATCGTCGAGATTCCCGGCAAGCGCCGCGTGTTCGTCTCGATCGGCCGGGTGACCTCGATCGGCGGCGGTCAGATCATCACCACGGGCCTCATCAACCTGCGCCGCTTCGAGCAGCGCGGCGGCGAGGTGCGCGTGATCGCCGAGATGCTCGGTCGCAAGGTCGCCTTCGTCGACGGTTCGGGCGACGCCTCGATCGAAGACGTCGCGATCGAAGAGCTCGAGCCCGGCGAATGGCAGGTCGACCAGCTCTTCGTGCGCCGGCCGAAGGGCGCGTCGCCGTTCTCGAAGGGCCAGTCGGCCTACGTCACCTGGCGCGAGGTGCGCGAGGTCAACCCGCCCGGCGAGGCGCAGTCGGCCGAGCACCTCATCGCCTCCTACTCCGAATTGAAGCCGGCCGACCTCGCGAACACCCTGCTCGACCTGCCCGCGCAGCGTCGTCAAGAGGTCGCCGAAGAGCTCTCCGACGACCGCCTCGCCGACGTGCTCGAAGAGATGCCCGAGTCCGATCAGGTCGTGATCCTCGCGGGCCTCGGCGACGACCGCGCCGCCGATGTGCTCGATCACATGCAGCCCGACGACGCCGCCGACCTCATCGCGCAACTGCCCGAAGAGCGCGGCGAGCATCTGCTCGAGCTCATGGAGCCCGAAGAGGCCGACGACGTGCGCTTCCTCCTCTCGTACGGCCCCGACACGGCCGGCGGGCTCATGACCCCCGAGCCGATCATCGTCTCGGCCGACGCGACGGTCGCCGAGGGCCTCGCGCTCATCCGCCGCCACGATCTGCCGCCCGCGCTCGGCGCGGCGGTCTGCGTGACGTTGCCGCCGTACGAGCCGCCGACCGGGCGGTTCCTCGGCATCGTGCACTTCCAGCGCATGCTGCGGTATCCCCCGCACGAGCGGCTCGGCACGCTCATCGACCAGGGGCTCGAGCCCGTGCGCGCCGACACCTCGGCCGCCGAGGTCAGTCGCATCCTCGCGAGCTACGACCTCGTGTCGGTGCCGGTCGTCGACGAGAAGCATCGACTCGTCGGGGTGGTGACGATTGACGACGTGCTCGACTACCTCCTGCCCGATGACTGGCGAAGTCATCCCGAAGATCCCGAGGTGGAGCGTCGCGCGGCCGCGCGAGCCCAGCTGACGACGGGGAGCATCCCCATCTCGAACGGAAGGAGGGCAGGAGATGGCACGCGCTGACGCCGACGAGCGGCGGTTCGACACCCCGAAGGGCATTCGCCGCTCCGCATCCTTCCGTGGTTCGGGCGACAGCGACCGCTTCGGCCGCTTCACCGAGTGGGTCGCGCGCGGCATGGGCACGCCCGGCTTCCTGCTGTTCCTGTCGGTGTTCGCGATCGGCTGGATGGTGTGGAACACCATCGCGCCCGAGGCGTGGCGCTTCGACTCGATCGCGATCGGCTTCACCGCCCTCACGCTCGTGCTCTCGCTGCAGGCCTCGTATGCCGCGCCCCTCATTCTGCTCGCCCAGAACCGGCAGGACGACCGCGACCGCGTGCAGATCGAACAGGACCGACAGCGCGCCGAACGCAACCTCGCCGACACCGAATACCTCGCCCGCGAGGTCGTGGCGCTGCGTCTCGCCATGAAAGACCTGGCGTCGCGCGAGTTCATCCGCTCAGAGCTGCGGGCGATCATCGAAGAGCTCGACCGACGCGACGAGGAGGACGCCGAGCATGCCGGCCGCTGAACCCCCCGAGACCGCCACGGGCGCGACGGCAGCCCTCGAGGCCGCCGTGCGTGCGGCGCTCACCGGCGTCATCGACCCCGAGATCCGCAAGCCCGTCACCGATCTCGACATGGTCGACCGCGTCGTCGCCCTCGACGACGGCCGCGTCGAGGTCGGCATCAGATTGACGATCGTCGGATGCCCCGCATCCGACCGCATCGAACGCGACGTGCGTCAGGCGGCCGAGACGGTCGTCGGCGAGGGCAATGCCGACGTCGTGCTCTCGGTCATGACGCCCGAGCAGCGCAGCGCCCTCACCGAACGCCTTCGTGGTGGCCGCGCGGCCCGGGGCAACCCCTTCGGCCCTGGCAGCCTCACCCGGGTCATCGCCGTTACGAGCGGCAAGGGCGGCGTCGGCAAGTCGACGATCACCGCGAACCTCGCCGTGGCGCTCGCGGCGCGCGGCCTCGCAGTCGGACTCGTCGACGCCGACGTGCACGGCTTCTCGATCCCCGGGCTGCTCGGCCTCGTCGACGAGTCGGGGCTCGCGGCCCGACCGACCCGCGTCGACGAGATGATCCTGCCGCCGGTCGCACACGGGGTGAAGGTCATCTCGATCGGCATGTTCGTCGAACCCTCCGAAGAGGGTGGGCGCGCGTCATCCGTCGCCGTCGCCTGGCGCGGGCCGATGCTGCACCGCACCCTGTCGCAGTTCCTCACCGACGTGTACTTCGGCGACCTCGACGTGCTGCTCGTCGACCTGCCGCCGGGCACGGGCGACGTCGCGATCTCGCTCGGGCAGCTCTTGCCGAACGCCGAGGTCGTCGTCGTGACGACCCCGCAGCCCGCCGCGGCCGACGTCGCCGAGCGCTCGGGCGTCGTGGCGCGCCAGACCGGGCAGAAGATCGTGGGCGTCGTCGAGAACATGGCGGGATTCGCCCAGCCCGGCGGCGAGATCTTCGACCTCTTCGGCGCCGGCGGCGGCGGCATCGTCGCCGAGCGCCTCTCGGCCGGCCAGCCCGAGCCGGTGCCGCTCCTTGCGAGCGTGCCGCTCAGCGTGGCGCTCCGCCGCGGCGGCGACGACGGGCTGCCCGTCGTGCTCGCCGAGCCCGACGACCCGGCCGCCCGCGCGATCGAGCAGGTCGCCGCCCGACTCGCCGCCCTCCCCCGGTCGCTCGGAGGTCGACGACTCGACGTCACGGTTCGGTGAGCAGATGTCGCGCGCTCACCCGACCCGTTGGCCCGCGATGCCCGTCGCCTCGATGAGGGCCGGCCGCGCCGCGCTCATGCCCGGCATCGCGCTCGGTTTCGTGCTCGTGCTCGCGTTCGGGCTCACCGCGTGCGCGCCCCGGACCGAGCGCCCTGCGGCCGTGCTGCCGTCGGGTCTCAGCGTTTCGGTGCAGCAGGGCCGACTCGACATCGAGGCGCAGCGACTCGTCGTGCGCGTCGAGAACGACGGCGACGCCCCCGTCACGGTCGAGCGGCTCGAGGTCGAGTCGCCGACGCTCACGCCCGGCATGGTGCGCGACGAGCCGTTTCAGGTCGGCGCCGGCGATGCCCTGCAGATCAGGATGCCGCTGTCGGCGAGCGAGTGCGGCACCGACGCGTCGACACCGCCCAAGCCCGAGGCGACGATCGTGCTCGAGGTCGCGACGGCCGCCGGTCGCGCCTCGGGCGAACTCATCGCCGACGACCCGCACGGCACGCTCGCTCGCGTCGCGAACACCGAGTGCCTCGGCGAGTCGGTCGAGCGAGTCGCCGCGATCGAGCTGCCCGAGCACCTGAGGTCGACCGGCAGCGGCACCGAGCGACGCGCGTTCATCGATGTCGAGGTCGTGCCCGCGGCATCCGCCTCGCCGTCTCGAAGCGACGGCAGCACCGAAGCCGACGGCGGATCGTTCACCGTCGACCGGGTCTACGGCACGACCCTGCTGAATGCCGAGGGCGGCATCGACTGGCCGATCGGCATCGAGGTGAGCGTCGGCGGCGAGCCCGTCACGATCTCGTTGCCGGTGCGGCCGGCCCGGTGCGACGCGCATGCGATCGCCGACGACAAGCGCGGCACGATCCTGCCGTTCGAGATCCGCACGAGCGACGGGCGCGGGGGGCGGCTCGATCTGTCGTCGGGCGACACCCTGAAGGCCGAGCTCTACGCGTACTACGGCGAGCGGTGCGGGCTCGAGTGAACGGGTGCGGTGGCGCGCTCACAGCGGCGCTCGGTAGCATCCGGGAATGAGCAATTCGAACCCCGCTCCCGTGCCGCTGTCACCCGAATCGCGCGCCCAGCTGCTCAACGCCGAGGTCGCGCGTTATGCGCAGCGCGGCTGGAACGTGCAGTCGGTCGCGGCAGGTCAGGCGGTGCTCTCGAAGAACAAGCGCATCGGGTGGTTCTGGAACCTGATCCTCGTGCTGCTGACCGGCGGCCTCTGGCTGATCTACGTGGTCTACCGTGCGCTCAACCGCAAGGTGGAGACCGTCGTCATCTCGGTCGACGCCTCAGGGCGGATCCGCACGAGCTGATCGCCGACCCCTCGGCGCGCGCCGCCTCTCCGCTCGCCGAGTGTTAACGTTCGCGCCGAGTGTGCCCCGCGTAACAGCAACATTCGGCACGAACGTTAACACTCGCGGAGAGGCGAGGGCGCAAGCGCGCGCGCACGCGCACGCGCACGCTGAGTCAGGAACCGGCCGGCGGCTCCACGACCCGAGCGAGCAACTCGACGAGCAACCGTTCGGTGAGGTGCGGCGGCAGCGCGCCGACGAGCGCGAGCACCGGTGCGAGTCGGTCGGGCAGGGCTCCGCCGGCACCCGAAACGGCCGCCGCGTCGTCGCCTGCAGTGCGAGCCTCGGCGCCCCCGAGCAACCCGAACGCGCGCAGCAGCCCCGCAGCACCCTCCGAGTCGAGACCGGCGGACGCACCCGCCAGCGCCTCGAGGCCACCGGGCAGCGTCTCGGCGAGTCCCGCGACGAGCGCCTGCCCGTCGACGGGCGGCTCGCCGCGCACGATCTCGGCCGCCGCGACGAGCGCCGTCGACAGCTCGCCGACCACGTCCTCGGTCACGGGCGTCACAGTCAGGTGCGTCGTGTGCGGCAGCCGGGTGCCGTCGGCCTGCATGAGCGCGGGCTGCAGTTGCAGGTGCCAGCCGGCGGTGCGCGCGGCATCCGCCCAGTGATGCGGGTCGACCCGCCGATCGACCGCGACCGATTCATCGGTGGCGACCGCGAAGAGCGGCCCGACCGGCGATCCGACGACGCGCAGGCCCTCGATGCCGTCGACGACCTCGCGAAGGGCCGCCGTCGCCCGCGCCGCCCGCGCGGTGAGCGGGGTGAACCCCTCTTCGCCGAGCGCCTCGATGATCGCCCACGCTGCGGCGAGCGGACCGGCCGGCTTCGAGCCGGTGAGTGTGGGGTTGACCACGGGGTAACCGGGCCAGCCGGTCGTCGCGAAGTACTGGAACCGCTGCCGGTCGCGCCCGCGCGTCAGCAGCACCGAGACGCCCTTCGGCGCGTAGCCGTACTTGTGCAGGTCGGCCGAGAGGCTCGTGACGCCGGGCACGGCGAGGTTCCACGCGGGCAGTTCCTCGGGCCAGAACGCGAGCGCGAACCCGCCGATGCACGCGTCGACGTGCAATGCGATGCCGCGCGGGCCGGTGATCGCCGCGACATCCGCGATCGGATCGATCGAGGCGAACGGATACGACGGCGCGCTCACGACGACGAGGGCGACGTCGTCGCCGAGCCGTTCCTCGATCGCGGCGGCCGAGACCGCGCCCGTGATCGGGTCGACCGGCACGAGGTCGAGCTCGAGCCCGAAGTACTCTGCGGCCTTGTGGAACGCGGCGTGCACGGTGACCGGCGCGACGATGCGCGGCACCCGCGGCGTGCCCGCACGCAGCGATCGCCAGAGGTCGCGCGCCGACTTCACGGCGAGCAGGCAGCTCTCGGTGCCGCCAGAGGTGACCGAGCCGACGATCTCGTCGTCGCCTGCACCACCTGAGTCGTCGGCCCCGCCGAGCACCCGACGTGCGAAGCCGATGACGCCCGCCTCCATCGCGGCCACCGAGGTGAACGTCGTCGGGTCGAGCCCGTTGACGGGCTGCACGAGCCGTGCGGCGTCGGCGGCGAGGTCGTCGAGTTCGGCGAGCCCCGAGTCGTACACGTACGAGAGCACGCGGCCGCCGTGCGTGGGTGCGTCGAGCGCGCGCATCGCTTCGAGCTCGGCGAGAATCTCGGATGCCTCGCGGCGGAAGCCGGTTCTGCGAAACCCTGTGCTGTGTTCGGTCATCAGGCCACCGTCTCTGCGGTCGTGGCGGCGGCATCCGCTTCGATGTCACCGCGTCGGAGGGGGTATCTGCGCAGGGCGACGAGGCTCGCGACGACGAGCAGCGCGGGGATGACGCTGAAGCTGATCGCGATGCCCGCGACGGCGACCGGCGACTGCGTCACCGTCTGCGAGCCGACCGATTCGGCGTAGCCCGTCATCGCGAGCACGATCGTGAGCACGGTGGCGCCGAGCGCCATGCCCGCGGTCTCCCCCGCCGTCCAGACGCCGCCGAAGCTGCCGGCGCGCCCGATGCCGTGCGTGCGTGCGTCGTGCGAGATGACGTCGGGCAGCATCGCCATGGGCAGCGACTGCATGCCCGCATAGCCCGCACCGGCGAGTGCGACGGGCACGTACACCCACGCACCCGGCGCCCAGATCATGCCCACGAGGCTGAGCGCGGCGATGCCGAAGAGCGTGCTCGCGAGCGCGAAGCCGCGCTCTTTGCCGACACGGCGGGCGACCGCCTGCCAGAGCGGTGCGAACAGCACCGCCGGCCCGATGAGCGCGACGAAGAGGTACGTCACCGCACGCTCGTCGTGCAGCACCCACGTGGCGACGAACTGGGCGCCCGCGAGCATGAGCCCGGTCGCGAGGCCCTGCAGCACGAAGGCGGCGAGCAGCGCACGGAACGCGGCGCTGCGCCGCAACGCGGCGACGCCCTCGGTGTAGCCGGCCCGGATGTCGCGTCGCGGCGAGGCATCCATCGACGCAGTGGGCTTGGACACGTCGGTCTTCGCGGCCGTCGAGGTCGCGACGAACATGCCCGCCCCGATCACGAGACCGGCGACGATCGCCATCACGAGGTAGCCCGTGTGCTCGTCGGCGAACGCCGCCCGCACCTCGGGGCCGCCGGCGCCGAAGAGCAGGATCGCGATCGTGAGCACGACGACCCGCCAGGTGAGCAGTCGCGTGCGCGCGTCGTAGTCGGGCGTCAGCTCGGCGGGCAGCGCGATATATGGCACCTGGAAGAGGCTGAACGCCGTCGCCGTCGCGAGGAACGCGAGGAACACCCAGATGCCGGATGCCCCGGGTTCGAGGCCCGCGGGCACTGCGAAGGTGAGGATGAAGCCGACGGGCAGTGCGAGTGCGCCGACGATCATCCAGATGCGCCGGGTGCCGGTGCGGGCGAGCGCGCGGTCGCTGCGTTCGCCGATCCACGGGTCGATCACGACGTCCCACACCTTGGCGGCGGTCACGACGAGACCGGCGACGAGCGCGGTCACGCCGAGGGTGTCGGTCAGGTAGTAGACGAGCACGAGGCCGGGCAGCGTGGCGAAGCCGCCGGTGCCGATGGAACCGATCGCGTAGCGGGCCACGACACCGCGGGACAGGGTTCGCTCCGTTGCGGTCATGGAGGAAGTGTACTCATCCCACCGGCCTCGCCCGACCGCATACCGAGGCACCGCCCGAGAACTGGGTCAACTGACCTAGAACTGATGCAGCTGGCCTAGACTGTGCGCATGCGCGCCCCCACGGCCTCTCCTGCCCTGTTCACGAGCCTCACCGACGACGTCGTCGCCTCGGGATCCGAGACCACCCCCGTTCCGACGCCGTCGACGGGCGAGACACTGCACGAGCTGCCGCGCTCGAGCGCCGATGACGTGCTCGACGCGTTCGCCCGCGCCCGACTCGCCCAGCTCGCCTGGGCCCGTGCCGGCTTCGCCGAGCGCCGGCGCGTGCTGCTGCGTGCGCACGACCTCATCCTCGAGCGACGCGAGATGCTGCTCGATCTGATCCAGCTCGAGAGCGGCAAGACCCGCGGTCAGGCGTTCGAAGAGATCTTCGAGGCCGTCTCGGTCACCCGGTACAACGCGCTCGCGGCCCGCAAGGTGTTGCACGGCCGGCCCGTGCGCTCGGGTCTGCCCACCGTCGCGACGAGCCGCGTGCAGTTCCGCCCGAAGGGCGTCGTCGGCGTCATCACGCCGTGGAACTTCGCACTCAGCCTCGCTGCGATGGATGTCGTGCCCGCCCTCGCCGCCGGGTGCGGCGTCGTGCAGAAAGCCGACGACCAGGGCGCGCTCTCGATCCTCGCCCTGCGCCGCGCCTTCGTCGACGCCGGTGTGCCCGCGGCGCTCTGGGCCGTCGTGGCCGGCCCCGCCACAGAGGTCGGCGAAGCGCTGACGGATGTCGCGGACTACATCTGCTTCACCGGTTCCACTGCGACCGGCCGCAAGATCGGCGAGAAGGCCGGCCGCCGTCTCGTCGGTTCATCACTCGAACTCGGTGGCAAGAACGCCCTGCTCGTGCTCGACGACGTCGACCCCGCGACCGCCGCCGCGAACTCGGCGCACGCCGCCTTCTCGGCGATGGGCCAGCTCTGCGTCTCGGTCGAGCGCATCTACGTCGACCAGAAGATCGCCGGGCCGTACCAGCGCGCACTCGTCGAGCGGCTGCGGGCTTCCAAGCTCGGCTCCTCGCTCGACTTCGGCGCCGACTTCGGCTCGCTCGCGAGCGCCGCGCAGCTGGCCCGCGTGCAGGCGCACCTCGACGACGCGGTCGCCAAGGGCGCCGTCGTGCTCGTCGGCGGCAAGCACCGCCCCGACCTCGGCCCGTGGTTCTTCGAACCGACGATCCTCACGGGCGTCACGCCCGACATGCTCGTGTACGCCGAGGAGACGTTCGGGGCGATCGCCTCGCTCTACCTCGTCGACAGCGACGAAGAGGCCGTGCTCGCAGCCAACTCGAGCGAGTACGGCCTCAACGCCGCCGTCTTCACGAACTCGGCGAGCCGCGCACGCCGCGTCGCCGACGCCCTCGAGGCCGGCAGCGTCAACATCAACGAGGGCTACCGCGGCTCGTTCGCCTCGGTGGCGGCGCCGATGGGCGGCGTCAAGCAGTCGGGTCTCGGCCGTCGCAACGGCGAGGCGGGCCTGCTGCGCTTCGTCGAGCCCGTCACGATCTCGTCGACGACGGGACTGCTGCAGCTGCCGCGCACCGGTCGGGAGTACGAGCAGCAGGCGCCCCTGCTCATGCTGCTCGCGCGCGGGCTGAAGACGCTGCGACTGCGCTGAGGCGGCGGCCACGCGGCATCCACTCGGTTGTTCGCTGTGGTCTGCCCGCAGCGGCGGGCTCGACTACTCAGGCGGCCTGCGCA
The DNA here is from genome assembly GCF_053619715.1 of Agromyces sp. NPDC055520. Taxonomy (NCBI): domain Bacteria; kingdom Bacillati; phylum Actinomycetota; class Actinomycetes; order Micrococcales; family Microbacteriaceae; genus Agromyces; species Agromyces sp. NPDC055520. The sequence continues at coordinate 60,582 of NZ_JBSHJY010000011.1, forward strand.
AGCGGCCCGCTCGGTCTGCGTGGTCGGACAGCCGGGGCTCAGGTCGCTTCGGAGTCGAACGGCGCGACCTCGTCGGCGCCGAGCGGCTCGCGCTTGCGCTTGCGCTGCAGGTAGGCCGAGTTCTCGTTGACGCCGGCGCGCGCCACGGCAGGCGTCGGCTCTGGCGCCTCTTCGGCGAAGGGGTCGATGTCGGTGAGCGCCTCGCGGATGATGCGTCGCGGGTCGTACTGGCGCGGGTCGAGCTTCTTCCAGTCGACGTCGTCGAAGTCTGAGCCCATCTCGTCGCGCATACGGTCTTTCGCACCGTTGGCCATGTCGCGAAGCGAGCGCACGAGCCGGCCGAGCTGCGCCGCGTAGTGCGGCAATCTCTCGGGCCCCAGCAGGAAGACCGCGATGACGCCCACGATGAGGAGCTTGTCGAACGTCAGTCCACCGAACATCCCTACAGGATAGTCGGCGGCGAGGCGTGCGAACGACACGCCGCGAGCGCCCTAGGCTTGGGAGCTGAGAGATGCATCCGGGAGCCGCCACGTGTCTGAACACGACCTGAACTGGAAGTACGTCGACGACTCGGTCGCCGTGACCGAATCGATCGCCAAGGCCCGCCAGCAATCCCTCGAGCTCGGCGTCGAAACGGTCTCGCCCGCCGTCGGCGCACAGCTCGCCGTGCTCGCCGCCGCGTCGCGCGCCCAGTCGATCATCGAGGTCGGCACCGGCGTGGGCGTCTCAGGGCTCTGGATGCTGCAGGCCGCACGCCGCGCCCTGCTCACCTCGATCGACACCGAGAACGAGTACCAGCAGCATGCCCGCCAGCACTTCGCCGACGCCGGCATCGCCGCAGCCCGCGTGCGACTCATCGCCGGGCGGGCGAGCGAGGTGCTGCCGCGCATGAACGAGAGCTCGTACGACATCGTCTTCATCGACGCCGACGCGCCGTCGGTCATCGAGTACGCCGAGCACGGCCTTCGCCTGGCCAAGCCCGGCGGCATCGTGCTCGTCGCGCGCGCCCTCTGGAAAGGTCGGGTGGCAGACCCCGCCCGACGCGACGAATCGGCGAGCGCCTACCGCACCCTCATCTCGGAGCTGTCGACGTCGACCGCGGTCGCGACGGCGATCTCGCCCGCCGGCGACGGCCTGCTGCAGATCGTCAAGCTCGGCGTCTGAGCGTCGCTCGAGCCTGCGTCGCCACGTCGACGACGGCAGGGCCGGACCCCGTTAACGACTCGAGCCCCGAGAAATCTCGGGGCTCGATTCGAGTGATGTGACTCAGGCGGGATTCACGACGCCGCCGAGGACGTCGTACAGCTCCTTGGCCTCAGCGTCGTTCACCGAGACGACGAGGCGCCCCCCACCTTCGAGTGGAACTCGAACGATGATGAGTCGACCCTCCTTCACAGCCTCCATCGGCCCGTCTCCGGTGCGTGGCTTCATGGCCGCCATTGAGCTCCCCTTTCGTGGCTGAGATTCCATTATCTGCTAACACAGGCGGTGCTGGGAAATCGCCCCGAGCCTGTGGACAACCCGTTTGACGGATTTCCACAGCCCGCGCCCGCCGCGATCGCGCGCGGAATAACTCTCCGATCAGGGAGGCGTCCAGTCGCGACCGTCGATGCCCCACGCGATGAGCAGCCATCCCAGCTGCAGCAACAGAGAGAGCGCGACCATTCCCCAGCGGTACCAGCGCGCCCGCGGCGCCGCCAGCGCGCCGACGAGCGGGAACATCGGCGCGAGCAGCCGGAACGTGCTCGACTGCGGAAAGAACACCGCCAGCAGGTACAGCGCGTAGCTCGCGAGCCAGAGCCGCACGTCGACGCCGAGCCGCCGCACGGCCGGCAGGAACAGCACCACCCCGAAGCTCACGATGAAGACCACGACGGCCGCGATGCCGAACCACGCGGGCAGCGCCACCCACTCGGCCCACCATGCGCCGCCCTGGAACCATGCCGTGAACGGCACGAGTTCCCGGTAGCCGATGTAGGCCGACCGCCACGCGAGTTCGGTGGCCGTGTAGCCGTGCAGTTCACCGGTCGCGGCCCAGACGATGGCGGGCCAGGCGAGCCCCACAAGCCCTGCGAAGACGGCGACGGATGCCGCGAGGACCCGCTCCCTCATCGGGAACGGGTCGCTGCGGCGCGACCACCAGCGCCACGCCCAGTGCAGGCCGAGCGTGAGCGCGAATGCGAGCGCCCCTGGCCGCGTGAACGCCCACACGGCCAGCACGGGCACGAGCCATCCGTATCGTCGATCGACGAGCAGCAGCAGCGCGAGCGCGAGCCAGAGCAGACCGAGCGATTCGGCGTAGCCGAACTGCATGATCGGCGAGACCGGCGCGACGCAGAACAGCACGACCGCGAAGAGCGCGCGGTCGGGTTCGAGAAACCGCGACATGAGCCGATGCGTCACGAGCGCGGCCCCGAGGCCGGCGGCGAGCGACACGATGACGGATGCCGCGTTCCACGGCACCCCGAACCAGGTGACGATGCCGACGAGTATCGGATAGACCGGCAGGAACGCCCACGCGTTCTCGGCGACCTGACCTGTGTCGGTCAGCGGCAGCTCGGGCGGATACCCGCCGAGCCAGATGATCTGATACCACCGCGCGTCCCAGAGGTTCGCGTACTCGAGGTAGCCGGGCCGGGCGGTCGTCCACGGATTCGAGCCCTGCACGCTCGCGAGCGCGAGCACCATGACCGTCGTGACCGCTCGGGCGCCGACGAAGACCAGGGCGACCTTCGCCCACCACGGGGCGAGCCGCCACCGCACGCGCGGCGACCAGCGCGTCACGCGGAACGGATCGGGTTCGCGCAGGGCGGCCGCCGACGTGGTCATGGGGTGCGCCTTTCCGGGTGGTCGGGCGGGGCCGCTCAGGCGGTGGCGCCGGTCAGCCAGGCACGGAGCGCGACCTCGGTGTGCGTGATCTGCGCAACGGCGACCCGCTCATCGTCGGCGTGCGCCTTGAGCGGGTCGCCGGGGCCGAAGTTCACCGCCGGGATGCCCATCGCGCTGAAGCGCGCGACATCCGTCCAGCCGTACTTGGGGCGCGCCTCGGCGCCGACCGCGCGCACGAACTGCTGTGCGAGCGGGTCGTCGAGACCGGGCCGCGCACCCTCGGCGCTGTCGACGATCGCGACCTCGAAGCCGTCGAAGAACTCGGTGACGAACGCGGACGCCTCGGCGACGCTGCGGCTCGGCGCGAATCGGTAGTTGACCGTGAGCACGGCCTCGTCGGGGATCACGTTGCCCGCGATGCCGCCCGAGACGAGCACGGCGTTCAGCCCCTCGCGGTAGGCGAGGCCGTCGACCTCGACGGTCTCGGCCTGGTACTCGGCGAGTTTCGCGAGCGCCGGGGCGAGCTTGTGGATCGCGTTCTCGCCCACCCAGCTGCGCGCCGAGTGCGCCCGGAGCCCGGTCGTCCACACCTCGGCGCGGAGAGTGCCGTTGCAGCCGCCCTCGACCTGCCCGTTCGACGGTTCGCCGAGGATGGCGAAGTCGCCGGCGAAGAGGTCGGGGCGATTGCGCGAGAGGCGCCCGAGACCATTGAGCGAGGCCGCGACCTCTTCGTTGTCGTACCACATCCAGGTGAGGTCGACGATGGGGTCGGCGAGCTCGAGCGCGAGCTTCAGCTGCACCGCGACTCCGGCCTTCATGTCGACCGTGCCGCGGCCCCACAGGTATTCGACGCCGTCTTCGGTCTCGAACCGGGTCGGCAGGTTCTCGTTGATCGGCACGGTGTCGAGGTGCCCGGCGATCACGACGCGGCGCTCACGGCCGAGATTCGTGCGCGCGACGATCGTGTCGCCGTCGCGGATCACCTCGAGATGGGATGCCGCGGCGAGCGCCTGCTCGACGAGGTCGGCGAGCAGCGACTCATCGCCCGACACGCTCGGCACATCGCAGATCGCCTGCGTGATGGCGACGGAATCGGCGGTCAGATCGAGCGTGAACGGTGATGCGGCGGGCATTCCCCGAGTCTATTCTCCCGGCACAGGAGCCCCGTCTCTCTCCCCGAGAACTCGACGCCCGCCGCGGGGCGCAACCGGGGCGAGGGCTGCAGCAGATATCGTGTCGTTGCTTCGCCGCACGCCGAGGAGGGTCATGCAGGACGCACGCGAACATGCGCAGAGGGTCACCCTCGCCCAGGTGGCCGATCGCGCCGGGGTGAGCCTGAAGACGGCGTCGCGGGCTCTCGGCGGGGAACAGTACGTGAGCCGGGACACCCGCTCGAAAGTCCTCGCCGCAGCAACAGCGCTGGGTTATCAGCGAAATGCCGCAGCGAGCATGCTGGCGAGCGGGAAGCTCGCCGAGTCGATCGGGCTCATCGGCGGCGACTTCACCAACCCGTTCTACTCCGCGCTCGCGCAGAGCATGGAGAACGAGATCCGGCGGCAGGGGATGCACTTGACCGTCGCCACCTCAGGCGAGTCCGAGGAGCAGGAGCGGCGCATCGTGGACGACCTCGCCAACCGTCAGGCCAAAGCGCTCGTGGTGGTCTCGGCCATGTCGCATCATGCCCACTATGCGCATGTGCAGGCGCGCGGCGTCCCTGTCGTGTTCGTCGATCGCCCACCAGTCGATCTCGATGCCGACTCCGTCGTGTTCGACAATCGCATGGGCGGCCGCCTCGCCGCCCGGCACCTCCTCGACACCGGCCACACCCGTATCGCGTTCGTCGGCGACTACGCCTGGCTTCCCACCTATCGAGAGCGGCTCGAAGGCATGGCCGCTGTCCTCGACGGAGCCCCGTCATCGTCATGGCGCGAGCTTCTGCGTGATGACGCGCACGACGTCGCGTCATCACGCACTCGAACCCGCGAACTCCTGGCGCTGCCGAAGCCGCCGACGGCGATCGTGGCGGGCAACAATCGGATCCTCCTCGGTGTCCTCGAAGAATTGTCGGCCACGGACATGGGCGATGTCCCTGCCGTCATCGGCATCGACGAACCCGAATGGGCGCGCGTCATGGGGATCACCACCGTGGCGGGAGATGTCGAGGAGATCGGGCGGAACGCCGCTCGCTTGGCCATCTCACGACTGACCGATCGCACTCGTCCCGTCGAACATGTCGTGCTCCCGATGCATCTCACCCCGCGACGGTCCACCGCGAGGCACGATTCCGGCTCAGGCGCCCTGCGCGCCGAGTAGCGCTGGGGCGACGACGCCTGCTGCACCGATCATCGGCGCCTCGTAGGAGAGTTCCGCCCGGATGACCGGGAGCTTCGTTCGCCCGAGGCCGTCGGAGAGGGGCGGTTCGAGGAGGTCCCATGAGCGGGCGATGGTGCCGCCGACGATGAGCGCTTCGGCGTCGAACCGGGCGAGCGGGCCGGCGAGCGCTCGGCCCAGGAACGAGAATGCATCCCCCAGCACCTCGTGCGCGATCGCATCGCCGCCGCGAGCGAGGTCGGCGATCTCCTTCACGTCGGGCACGGCCGTCGTGCGCCCCGTTCGGCGTGAATAGGCTGCCCGGATCGCGCGCCGCGACATCCGTGCCTCGATGCGCTGCCCTTCGAACTCGAGCAGGTGCAGTTCGCCGCCCGGCGCTGCACCGTCGGTGCGTTCGCCGCCGACCACCCACCCGGAACCGACGCCGGTGCCGAGCGTGATGCAGCAGAATTTCGACAGGCCGCGAGCCGAGCCCGCCGCGTGCTCGCCCAGGGCGAATGCGTCCGCATCGTTGACGAACGCGAACGAGTCCGCGTCGGCATCGAGGGCGTCGGCGAGTCGTGCGCGGAGATCGACCCCGTACAGCGAGTCGAACTTCCCCACCCCGGTGTACTGCGCGACGCCCGCGACGAAGTCGAACGGGCCGGGAACCGCCACGGCCCATCGCCCGCCGTGAGCGGATCCGAGCGTACGGGCCGCGGCGATGATGTGTCCGAGGATGTCACCGGCGTCGCCGGCCGAGTTCAGCGGTCGGATCCGGTAGGTGCCGTCGACGATCGCGTGGGCGGTGGTGTCGACGACGGCGACGGCGACGTGGGTTCCACCGAGTTCGATGGTCGGTATCCGGTTCTGGTTCACGGTGCTCTCTCTGTCTGGGTCGCCGGCGCTCGTCTGGGGTTGCCGGTGATCGACGAACTCCCAGGCGGCAACATGCCCGAACCGATCGAGGTACGACCGCTTCGAGCATGAGGGTTGTTCGGCGGGCCGGCGCGCGGCCGACCCGCCGAACGGTCACTTCGCGTCGACCAGGCGTTCGTAGGCCCAGACGAGACGGGACAGCGCCGCCACGTACTCGTCATGGGTGCTCGTCGCCGCGTCGAGCTCGTCAGCCGCGGCGACCGCGTTCCGGAGCTTGCGATAGGACACCGGAGTGACCTCGTCGGCTTCGACCGCCTCGGCCTTCGCCCGCCAGTCGGCGACCTGCTTGATCACCTTCCATTGCAGGTGGCCGGCAGCGGCGTTCAGCACTCGCAGCACCTCTACGACGTCACCGGTCGTCGCGGTCGCGTCCGCGTCGACGGCTTGCGCCGCCTCGAGCGCCCGGGCGAAGACCGCGAAATCGGTCACGAGGTACAGGCCCGCGTCTTCGATGAGGGCCGAGTGCGTTGTGATCGCCGACTGCAGCGCCGACTTGTCGACGTCGTACTCGAGCGAGAACCAGTCGAGGTTGCCGACGTAGGGCTGGGTCGCCGTCGGCGTGCTCTGGAGCGCGAAGTACACCGTTCTCGCGCCGGTGATCTCGGACGGGAGCGCGACCGTCGCGGTGCCGTAGGTGCCCCAACTCGAACCGGTGGGCTGGAGCGGGACGGTGACGAACGGTTCGCCGGACATCTCGTCGAGGTAGACGGCGAGTCGACCGTCGGCCACCTTTGTCGCCGGCGCGTCGTAACGCACGCTGAGCATGGTCGCGTTGCGGTCACCGAGATCGACATCGTCGTACCGGACCCACGCGCCGTTCTTCGTGCCGGCGAGCTGGCCACCCACCGATCCGGCCTCGGTCTTGAGGTCGGCACCCGAGAAGTCGGTACCCTCCACGAGCCCCGAGTCTGCGGCGTTGAGTAGGCCGTAGCCTGCCCGGATCGACTCGAAATGAACCGTCTTCGACGACGCCGCGGCATCCGACGCTGCACGGAACCGGAGCGCGTCGACGTTCGCGACCCAGCTCTGACCTGCGGCGAGGGCGCCGGTGAACACGAAGTACACGTCGTTGACGCCGGCGAGCTTCGCGATCTCGTCCGCAGTGAGGTCGCGCGTGATCGTCGTGTAGTTCCCCCACCCGTTCGTGGTGGGCAGCGGGATCGTGGTCACCACCGGGCCCGTGGCCGATCCGGTGCGGATCTCGACCGCGGAGCTCGCCGACGCCGACCCGGGGTTGTGGGAGTAGTCGATGACGAACGACGAGAGCGGGGATGCGGAGAAGTCGAGCCCGCGGAACGCGAGCCACGCCCCCGGAGTGATTCCGCCCACGGTGGTCCCGCTGCCGCCGCTCTCGGTCTTGAGCGCGCCACCAGACCACTGGTCGTAGCTCTCGGCCTGCAGCACGCGGTAGCTGTCACCACTGATCGCGAGGCCATCGGCCGCGACCTGCAGGAGAGCGAGGGCCGTCGACAGCGTGCGCTCCGACGAACTCTCGTCGTCCAGCGCCTCCTTCGCCTTCGCCACCGCCGACACGAGCTTCGCGAACGTGGCGGCGGAATAGCTGCCGGCCGTCACGAGGCTCGCATCGTCGTACACCGTCTGCAGCTCAGCGCGGGTGTCCGTCGACGGCGACACGGTGAACGGGTCGAGCGCCGTCGTCCCGGCACCGGTCACCTGGCTCGCCGTCGCGCCCTCGAGTGCGGAGTCGGAGAGCAGCAGCGTGAACTTCGTGCCCGTCGTGCTCTCCGGCTTTCCCTTGAACGTGACCTGGGCCGTCGTGTCGCTCATCCGCCTGACGCTGGCCGTGATGCCCTGGTCGAGACCGGGGAACGTGATCTCGCCGTTCGAGAGCGCAGGGCGGTTCTTGCCGGTGAAGGTCGCGCCACCGCTGAGGGTGAGGTCGATCGTGCTCTGCACCGCGCCCTTCGCGTCCGCGGTGAGGGTGGTGGCGCTCGGCGTGAGCTGGTGTCCGGCGTAACGGACCTTGAGCGTGAGGACACGCTCTTCGGCGCTGGGCGCCGTGCCGGAGAAGGCGGCCGGCGCCACGGTGACGACGAGGGCATCGGTCGAATCATCGACGAGGTGCCGCGCGGCCGTACCCGACAGGGTCAGGTCGAGCGAGCTCTCCCCCGACTTCGTCGCCACGAGGGTGAGGCCGGTCGGCACACCTGTGGCCTCGACCTGCGACGACAGCTCGGAACCGATCTCGCCGGCGAACTTCGCCCCGCTCACCCGCACGGAGATCACGTCGTCGATCGAGCCGTCGTTCGCACCGGACTCCTCGAACACCTGCGACGTCGTGGAGACGGCGTCGGCCGGGTGGTACAGCGCACTGTCGACGTGGTCGCTGAGCGAATCCGCCGCGACACCTTCGACTCCCCATGACGACGGGCTCGAGCCCATCGTGAAGTGCAGGACGCCGCCCGCGTTCATCTCCGCGGCGGTGAGCCACGTGCGGTTCAGCGGCTGACCGTTGAACGTCGCGCTCTGGATGTAGTGGTTCGTCGTGCTGACTCCGGGCGCCTCGACGACGAGGTCCTTGCCGCCGGGGTAGTTCATCGTCGTGCGGTCGAAGATCGGCGTCGTGATCTGGAACGAGTCGCCTCCCGCCATCACGGGGTAGAGGCCGATCGCGCTCGACACGAAGTATCCCGACATCGTTCCCGCGTCGTTGTCCATCGTCTGGAGTAGACCCTTGGGATCGTTCTGGAACACCATGCGCTTCGACGGCGTCGTCCCGCTGCCGTCGGCGGTGTAGCGAACGCAGACCGGCTCGGTGACCGCTCGGTACGTCCAGTCCTGCGTCTGCGCGGGCTGTCCGACGTAGTTGAAGAGGAACGGGGCGTGAACCGAGATCTCGTTGGCGAACAGGTGGAGGTTGCGCGAGCAGTCGTCGGGCGCCTGGTTGCCGAAGAAGTAGTTCACGGCTTTCGCCGCGTCCTCCTTGCCGCCCATGAGGTCGACCATGCCGCCGAGGTCCTGCGCGTCGTACCAGTTGTACTGCCAGAACGTCCCCTGGTAGAGACCGCTGCTCCAGCTCTCCGGGTTCTTCACCGTGAAGCCCGCCGAGTCGTCGTTGCTCGAGCGCGGCATCATGAGGCCGACTTCGTCGACACCCTCCGCGACGCCGGTCGCCGCGATCGCATTGGCGTCCTTCTTCAGGGCGTTCTTGTCGAACGCCTTCGCCCAGCGCGCGCCCTCGACCCGGTAGTGTTCGGCGTCCGCCGTCTCGCCGATCGCATCGGCGATGACCGAGAGGCCGTAGGCGTCGTAGGAGTACCCGAGCAGACCGCCGCCGACCGAGTTGAGGTTCGTCAGGCTCGCGGACTTCCCGGTCTGCGAGACGAGCGCAGGGTAGGCCTGTTCGAGCCCCTGCAGCTGGACGCCCTTCGAGATCGCATCCGCGACGACGACCGGCGCCCGCTCCCATCGCACCGTCGGCACGGACTGCAGCAGACCCCCGACCGAGCTCTTTCCGCTGGTCTCGACGCTCGCGTAGAGGTCGACGAGCGACTGGACGACGTCACGGTAGACGTCGGGGAAGACCGATGCCACGGCCGCGTACTTGTGGAAGTCATCCCACAGCGACCACGAATCGTAGTGGGTGTAGCCCTTCGCCTCGTAGATGACGCCGTCGGCCCCCCGGTACGTCCCATCCGTCGAGGTCGCGTTCATCGGGGTGTTGCCGAGGCGGTAGAGGTGCGTGTAGAACTGGGTCTTCAGGTCGCCCGTGGGGTCGTTCGTCGCGGTGGCTTCGACGTCGACCTTGCCGAGGCGATCGTTCCACTCGTTCTTGGTCGCGGCGCGGACCTCGTCGAACGTCTTGCCGCCGACCTCGACGGCCGCGTCGCGTTCCGCCTGCTCTGCGCTGACCGGGGAGAGCGTCACCGTGAGGCCCACGTGCTCGCCCGCAGCGGCGTCGAAGTTGAGGACGACCCCGATGTCCGTTCCGTTCTGGGAGGTCACGGTGGTGCTGAGCCCCGCTTCACCCCACGTCTGGACGGACGACGTCGGAACCGTGGTCTCCGCATAGTAGAAGAGCTTGTACGCCGAGTTGTAGAAGAATCCGGTGAAGGAACCGGAGATCGTCGTGTTGCCGGCGGCGTTCGTCCCGATCTCGAGGTCGGTGGCCTTGCGGCCGTTGCCGGTGTGCTTGAGGTCGACCACGAGGGCTGCGTGGCCCCCGTCGTCGAAGGCGTAGTCATGAGCGCCGGTTCGCGTGGCGGCCGTCACTTGGGCGTCGATGTCCTTACCCGACTCGTCGAGGCCGACGCGATAGTACCCCGCCGTGGCCGACTCGTCCTTGACACCGTCGGCCTTCTTGATCGTCTTGGCGTAGCTGCTCGTCGAGGGCCGGGAGGTGTAGCTCCCGTACGTGGGCACGACGAGCACGTCGCCCGCACCGCCTCCGCCGCCGACGCCGTCGAGGGCGATGTTCGTGAAACCGAGGAGCGTGCCCGCCGTGTACTCGTATCCCACGTGGTTGCCGGGGTTCGTGGTGGGAGTGACCGTCGCCAGCCCGTACGGCGCGAAGGCGCCGGGGCCGTCCTGACCGTGGTCACCCTCGGTGCCGATGAAGGGGTTGACGTACTGGGTGTAGTCCGTCGGGTCGGTCGCGGCCTCCGCCGCGTTCGCCGGCCCGGTCAGCGGCAGGAGTGCCGACGACAGCAGTGCCATCGCGATGGTCAGTGCGATGAGTCGTGGACGGGGGGCGCGGATCGACGTGCCGGTGTTCTCCTCGGCCGGATCCGGATATGGCAGCGCTGTCATGAGCTGGACTGTAGCATACCCGTCGGGCGCGTTCGTGAACTCCTCCGGGCGTCGAGGTCTGAGCCGGTCCGACGCTCCGTGTCATTCGCACGGCGCCCCTCGCTACCCTTGAGACATGCCTGCGAACAACGACGCCCTCACTCCTGCCCGCTCGGCTTCCGCCGTCGGACTCACGACGATCGCCGCTGACGGCACGGTGCTCGACGCATGGTTCCCCGCACCGAAGCTCGGGGCCGAGGCATCCCCCCTCGCGGCCGAGCATGCCACGTTCGTCGGCGAGGACGCCCGCCGGAACGTGCGCGTCGAGGCCGTCGAACTCACGATCGACCTCGACGCGGCACCGGCGAGCACGAGCGACGCGTACCTGCGTCTCCACGTGCTCTCGCACCTGCTCGCGGCGCCGAACACGGTGAACCTCGACGGCGTCTTCGGCCACCTGCCCGCCGTCGTGTGGACGAACGCGGGGCCGATGCATCCCGTCGACTTCGACCGACTGCGCCCCGCCCTGCAGCGCGCGGGAATCCACGCGACCGGCATCGACAAGTTCCCCCGCCTGCTCGACTACGTCACGCCCGAGCGCGTGCGCATCGCAGATGCCGCGCGGGTGCGCCTTGGCGCCCACCTCGCACCAGGCACCACGGTCATGCACGAGGGCTTCGTGAACTTCAACGCCGGCACGCTCGGCGCCTCGATGGTGGAGGGCCGCATCTCGCAGGGCGTCGTCGTCGGCGACGGCTCCGACATCGGCGGCGGGGCGTCCATCATGGGCACCCTCTCGGGCGGCGGCACCGAGCGCGTCGTGATCGGCGAGCGCGCGCTGCTCGGGGCGAACTCGGGCATCGGCATCTCGATCGGCGACGACAGCGTCGTCGAGGCCGGCCTCTACGTGACGGCGGGCACGAAGGTCGTGCTGCACGGCGGGCAGGGCGAACGGCCGAACACCGTCAAGGCGGTCGTGCTCTCAGGGGTGCCGAACCTGCTGTTCCGCCGCAATTCGCTGAACGGACAGGTCGAGGCGCTGTCGCGCACGGGCGAGGGCGTGCAGCTGAACGCGGCGCTGCACGCGTAGGGTCGCGACACGGCCGCAGACGGCCTCCTCGACGAACCGCGGCGACGCACATCACAGCCCTGCAACGACCCGTTCGCAACGGCCTCGTCTCGGCTACAGTTGGTGACTCGGGCCGCCGTGGAGCGGCCCTCCGTCTTGCGCAGCACAAGGGAGTGACGTGGGCACCGACGCACCGCGAACCAGCCGGCATCGAGCGATGCGATTTCTCACCGGGCTGCTCATCACCGTGCTCGTGCTCGTGGTCGCCGCGGCCGGGTTCGGCTGGTGGACCGTGCAGCGCTCGTTCCCGACGACGAGCGGCACCGTCGACGTCGCCGGCCTCGACGCCGCGGTCACCGTCATCCGCGACGACGCCGGCGTTCCGCAGCTCTACGCCCAGACCGACCACGACCTCTTCGTGGCCCAGGGCTACGTGCACGCGCAAGACCGCTTCTGGGAGATGGACTTCCGCCGCCACGTCACCGCAGGGCGCCTCGCCGAGCTCTTCGGCGAGTCGCAGGTCGGCACCGACTCGTTCATCCGCACGCTCGATTGGCGGGGCATCGCCGAGCACGAGTACGACGCGCTCGGCGACGTGCAGAAGGCCTACTACGACGCCTACGCCGAGGGCGTCAACGCCTACCTCGCCGAGCGCAGCGGCGCCGACCTCTCGCTCGAGTACGCGGTGCTCGGCCTGCAGAACCCGGGCTACTCCCCCGAGCCGTGGTCGGGCATCGACTCGATCGCCTGGCTGAAGGCGATGGCCTGGGATCTGCGGTCGAACCTCGGCGACGAGATCGACCGCGCGATGCTCGCGACGGCGCTGCCGCCCGAAGAGGTCGCGCGCCTGCACCCCGACTTCTCCTGGGGCACGATGCCGACGATCGTCGGCGGGCAGCCCGCGGCAGCCCCGGCGGCGCTGTCGTCGACGCCGCTCGCCGCAGACGGTGACCCCATCGAAATGGATGCCGCGGCGACATCCACTCTCGGATCAGGCGGCACCGACCCGGCCACGGTGGCCGACGGCGTCGACGCGACCGCCGGCGTCGCCGATGCGCTCGCGAGCCTGCGCGCGGCGATCGACGGCGTGCCCGAACTGCTCGGCCCCGAGGGCGGCGACATCGGCTCGAACTCGTGGGTGGTCTCGGGGTCGCTGACCGAGTCGGGACTGCCGCTGCTCGCGAACGACCCGCACCTCGGCCCGGCCATGCCCTCGATCTGGACGCAGATGGGCCTGCACTGCGTCGCCATCACCGAGGCGTGCGGATTCGACGTCGCCGGCTACTCGTTCTCGGGACTGCCGGGCATCGTCATCGGCCAGAACGCTGATGTCGCGTGGGGCTTCACCAATCTCGGCCCCGACGTCGCCGACCTCTACCTCGAGCGCGTCACCGACGACGCCTACGAACTCGACGGCGTGCAAGTGCCGTTCACCACTCGGGAGGAGACGATCGAGGTCGCCGGCGGCGACCCCGTCACGATCACGGTGCGCTCGACCGCGCGCGGCCCCATCGTGACCGACATCGGCGACGACTTCGGCGCCGTGGCCGCCGAGTACCCCGCCGTCGCGGGCCAACCCGACGGCGCCTACGAGGTCTCGCTGCAGTGGACGGCGCTCTCACCGGGCACGACCGCCGGCGCGATCTTCGCACTCGACCGCGCAAGCGATTGGAACACGTTCCGCGCGGCAGCCGCCCTCTTCGACGTACCGGCGCAGAACCTGATCTACGCCGACAACGCGGGCAACATCGGCTACCAGGCTCCCGGCCGCATCCCCGTGCGCAAGACCGGCGACGGCACGCTGCCGCTGCCCGGGTGGACGAGTGCGAACGGCTGGGCGGGCACGATCCCGTTCGACCAGCTGCCGTCGGTGCTGAACCCGCCGGCCGGCTACATCGTCACCGCCAACAACGCCGCCGCCGGCCCCGACGGCCCCATGCTCACGAAAGACTGGGACTACGGCTACCGCGCCGCCGGCATCGACCGGCTGATCCGCGAGCGCATCGACGCGGGCAAGTCGTTCACCGTCGACTCGCTCGCCGAGATCCAACTCGACACGGGCGACGCGAACGCCGATGCGTTCCTGCCCGTGATCGCCGAGCTCGAGCTCACCGGCGACGCCGCCCGCGGGGCTGAGCTGCTCGCGGAATGGAACGGCAGTGCCGACGTCGACAGCGCCCAGGCGGCCTACTTCGCCGTGTTCTGGCGCAACCTGCTCGACGACATGTTCGGCGGGCTGCCCGAGTCGGCCCAGCCGCAGGGCGGCGACCGCTGGTTCAACGTCGTCGGCACCCTGCTCGGCGAGCCCGACGCGAGCTGGTGGACGAACGACGAGCTCGGCGTCACCGGGCGCGACGCGATGATCGCGAGCGCGCTCGACACGGCGTGGAGCGAAGCGTCGAAGCGCATGGGGTCCAACCCCGACTCCTGGCGGTGGGGCCGGTTGCACACCCTGACCCTCACGAACCAGAGCTTCGGCGAGTCGGGCGTCGCCCCGATCGAGTGGCTCTTCAACCGCGGCCCCTACGAACTCGGCGGCGGCTCGGCGATCGTCAACGCGATCGGCTGGGATGCGAGCGTCGGCTACGGCGTCGACTGGGTGCCGTCGATGCGCATGGTCGTCGACCTCGCCGACCGCGACGCCTCACGCTGGATCAACCTCACCGGTGCGTCGGGTCACGCGTTCCACCCGAACTACGCCGACCAGGCGCCGCTCTGGCAGCGCGGCGAGTTGCGCGACTGGGCGGTCACGGCCGACGCCGTGAAGGCGAACGCCCACGACACGCTGACGCTGACGCCCGCGGGCTGAACGCGTGGGGGGTTGGCGCCAACGGGCAGTTGTTGCCGCCTCACGCGCACAGACCCGGCAACGACTGCCCGTTCGCGCGTGTGCTAGGTGCGACCCGTGCGCGCGGCGCGATGCGCCTGAGCGCGGGCACGGCCGCGCTCAGGCGCCGGGGTAGTGCCGCTCGGGCTCGCCGACGTAGAGCTGCTGCGGGCGACCGATCTTCGTCTGCGGGTCGAGGTTCATCTCGCGCCAGTGCGCCATCCAGCCGGGCAGGCGGCCGATCGCGAAGAGCACGGTGAACATGCGCGTCGGGAACCCCATGGCCTTGTAGATGACTCCGGTGTAGAAGTCGACGTTCGGGTAGAGGCGACGCTCTTTGAAGTAGTCGTCTTGCAGCGCGAACTGCTCGAGCTCTTTCGCAATGTCGAGCAGCGGGTCGGCGACGCCGAGCCCGGCGAGCACCTCATCGGCCGATTGCTTGACGATCGTCGCGCGCGGGTCGTAGTTCTTGTAGACGCGGTGCCCGAAGCCCATGAGCTTGACGCCGTCTTCCTTGTTCTTCACGCGCTCGACGAACTTCTCGACGCCCTCGCCCGACTCGCGGATGCGGCCGAGCATCTGCAGCACGGCCTCGTTGGCGCCGCCGTGCAGCGGTCCCGAGAGCGCCTGGATGCCCGCCGAGATCGAGGCGTAGAGGTTCGCACCCGTCGAGCCCACGAGACGCACGGTCGACGTCGATGCGTTCTGCTCGTGGTCTTCGTGCAGGATGAGCAGCCGGTCGAGCGCGGTCGAGAGCACCGGGTCGACCTCGAAGGACTCGGCCATGTTGCCGAAGTTGAGCTTCAAGAAGTTGTCGACGAACGACAGCGAGTTGTCGGGATAGAGGAACGCCTGGCCGATCGACTTCTTGTGCGCATAGGCCGCGATGACGGGCAGCTTCGCGAGCAGACGCACCATGGTCAGCTCGACCTGCTCGGGGTCGTTCTGATCGCTCGAGTCCTCGTAGTACGTCGAGAGTGCCGACACCGCGCTCGAGAGCACCGACATCGGGTGCGCCGTGTGCGGCAGCGACGAGAAGAAACGCTTCAGGTCTTCGTGCAGCAGCGTGTGGCGACGGATCTTCTCGTCGAACTCCCCCAGCTGATCGGCCGTCGGCAGCTCGCCGTAGATGAGCAGCCACGCGACCTCGAGATACGTCGAGCTCGCCGCGAGCTCTTCGATCGGGTACCCGCGATACCGCAGGATGCCCTGCTCACCGTCGATGTAGGTGATCGCCGACCGCGTCGATGCGGTGTTGACGAACCCGTAGTCGAGTGCGGTCAGTCCGGTCTGCCGGGTCAGCGTCGACACGTCGATGCTCGAGTTGCCCTGCACTGCACGCTGCACCGGCAGTTCTGCGGTCGTGCCGCCGAAGCTCAGGGTCGCGGCCTGGGGGGTCTCCCCTGCCGACTTGTTCCGGACGTCGCTCACGGCGCCTCCTGTGATCGTCACTTGCGCGGTCACCTGCTTTCCGGGCGTGACCACTCGCGCGGCACCGACCCGGATACAGCCTAGACGGGCTCCGAACACACTGTCGCACCCGCCAACAGATCATCCTATCCGTTGGCGAGAGTCACAGTCTGCGCGCGAATCTGCATGGAGGGCGAGCGGATGTCACGCCGCAGCAGCGGCCCGAAGTCGCTCGGAAGCCGCCGCGATGCGCTCGTCGGTCGCCGTCAGCGAAAGCCGCACGTGCTCGGGGTGGTGCACGCCGTAGAAGTGGCCTGGGCCCGCGACGATGCCGAGATCGGCGAGTCGCCCGATCGAGTCCCACGCGTCGCGGCCCTCGGTCGCCCAGAGGTAGAGCCCGGCCTCGCTGCGGTCGATGCGGAACCCTGCGGCTTCGAGCGCCGGCGCGAGCTGCTCGCGCCGGGCGTGGTAGCGCGCTTTCTGCTCGGCGACGTGCGCGTCGTCGCGGAGCGCGGCGATCATCGCCGCCTGCAGGGGCTGCGCGAGCATGAGCCCGGCGTGCTTGCGCACAGTCGTGATGCGCGCGATGACCGTGCGGCAGCCGGCGATGAAGGCCGTGCGGTAGCCGGCCATGTTCGACTGCTTCGAGAGCGAGTAGGCGACGAGCGTGTTCCGCCGGCTGTCGCCGACGACCCGGGGGTCGAGCAGGCTGGGCACCGGGGCATCCGCCCACTCGCCCTGCCAACCGAGCTCGGCGTAGCATTCGTCGCCGACGATGACGGCGTCGAGTTCGAGTGCGCGCTCGCGCGCGGCCCGCAGCTCGTCGATCGTGAGCACCCGGCCGTCGGGGTTGCCCGGGCTGTTCAGCCACACGAGCTTCGTCGCTGCCGGCCACTGGGCCGGGTCGTCGGAGGCCATCGCGGTGGCGCCGACGAGCACGGCGCCCATCTCGTAGCTGGGGTACGCCGCTCGCGGGTGCACGACCACGTCGCCCTCGCCGAGGCCGAGCAGGAACGGCAGCAGGGCGACGAGCTCTTTGGATCCCACCGTCGGCAGCACGTTCGCCTCGGTGAGGCCGGTCACCCCGCGGCGCCTGGCGAACCAGTCGATGATCGCACCGCGCAGCTCGTCGGTGCCGGTCGTCTGAGGGTACGCGTGGGCGTCGGTCGCGTTCGCGAGGGCATCGCGCACGAGCGCCGGCGTCGGGTCGACCGGCGAGCCGATCGAGAGATCGACGACACCGCCGGGGTGCGCCGCCGCACGCTCGCGGAACGGGGCCATGAGGTCCCAGGGGTAGTCGGGCAGGTCGCCGCGGGCCATGCTCGGCGCGCCCGGCTCAGTGCGCCTGCGGCGGAAGTGCCATGACGACGGGGTGGTCCTTCGGGATCACACCGATCTTGGCGGCGCCGCCGGGCGAGCCGATGTCGTCGAAGAACTCGACGTTGGCCTTGTAGTAGTCGGCCCACATCTCGGGCAGATCGTCTTCGTAGTAGATGGCCTCCACCGGGCAGACCGGCTCGCACGCACCGCAGTCGACGCACTCGTCGGGGTGGATGTACAGCATCCGGTCGCCCTCGTAGATGCAGTCGACGGGGCACTCGTCGACGCAGGCGCGGTCTTTGACGTCGACGCACGGGAGGGCGATGACATAGGTCACGGTGTTCGCTGTCCCTTCGAGAGGCTGGGCCTTCAGTCTAGGCCGCGAGCGCGACGGCGTCGCACGGTGCGTCGCCGTGCGTCACGCCGTCGCACCGTCGCGTCGGCGCGGCGCCGGCAGCTTCGGCCAGGCTACGACGAGCACCGCGATGAGCGCGGGGGCGATCGACCACACCGTGCCGGTCAGGTCGCCGACGATGAGCACCGATCCGCCGGGGCCGGGCAGCGTGAGCACGGCGACCGCGACGACGATGCCGGCGCCGGCCGCCGCTGCGGCCCCCCGCCCGCCCGCGACGAGACGGATGCCCAGGAGCAGCGCCGCAACCCCGACGAGTGCGGCGACGAGGCCCCACGGAATCTGCGCGTCGCCGATGCGCAGTGCCGCCCGATGCCCGATCGTGCCGAGCGCGCCGTAGGCGATGCCGATCAGGAACGCGACGACGATCGTGCCGATGCGACGGCCCGGGCTCGTCATTTCGCCTGCTGGGTCACGGTGTACGAGACGGCCTCGCCGTCGCCCGCGACCAGCACGAGGTACTCGCCGTTCGAGTAGACGACGGCGCTCGCGGTGTCACCCGACAGTGTGGTGTCCTCGGTGAAGCCCGCGGCCTCGAGCTTCGCCGCGGCGTCGGCGACGGGGTCTGCCGCGCTCGAGGTGATCATGACCATCCAGCCCTCGCTGCCGCCGGCGCCCGCCGCGAAGGCGATGTCGCCGTCGATGAGCGCGATCGACTCGGGGAAGTCGGCCGGCAGTTCGCCGCCGAGGCTGACATCGCCGCCGGTCGCCCCCTCGATGGCCTCTTCGACGCCCTTGTTGACGAGGTCGCCCGGGTTCGGAAAGCAGCCGGAGAGTGTGAGAGCGGTCGCGGCGGCGATCACCGCGGCGACGCCTGCACGACGGGTGATGGTGGACGTTCGCATGGCCGGCTCCTCGTGTGCTGCGGTCTGGAGAGAGTGCGGGCGGCATGCCGACGCGGCATCCGTCGCCCCCTCGCAATGGTACCGCCGCCCCTGTCGGCACGATGGCGTAGCGTGGAGCGCGACACGGAACGGGCCGTGCGGAGAGGACGACCATGGCCGAGCCCAGCACGCACGAGACCGGGCCCGACGTGCGCGTCGAGCGCGACGGCGACCTCGCGATCGTGACGATCGATCGCCCGAAAGCGCTGAACGCCCTCGCACCCGAGGTGCTGTCGGCCCTGCTCGCCGCGTTCGAGTCGCTCGCGGCCGAGGGCAGCGCCGTACGCGGCGTGCTGCTCACGGGCGAGGGCGGCCGGGCGTTCGCGGCCGGCGCCGACATCCGCGGCATGGCCGGGCTCACCCCCGAGCAGGGCGAAGAGGCCTCGCGCCTCGGGCACCGCGTCGCCGCCGCGGTCGAAGGTCTCCCCGCGCCCGTCATCGCGTGCGTCGACGGCTTCGCCCTCGGCGGCGGACTCGAGCTCGCGCTCGCGTGCGATTTCATCTACGCGACGGATGCATCGAGCTTCGGTCAGCCCGAGGTGCACCTGGGTCTCATCCCCGGCTTCGGCGGCACCGTGCGACTGCCCCGGGCCGTCGGACTCGCCCGGGCCAAGGAGCTCATCTACACCGGTCGGCGCATCCCCGCGGCCGAGGCGGTCGCGATCGGACTCGTCGCGCGATCGTTCGCCGATCGCGACGCCCTCTTCGCGGGGGCGCGCGCCACGCTCGACGAGGTTCGTGCGAACGCCGCGCCGGCCGTGAGCCTCGCCAAGCGCGTGCTCGTGGAGGCATCCGGCCGCAGCACCGACGCGGCGACCGATTTCGAGATCGCGGGCTTCGGCGACGCGTTCCGCACCGAAGACATGCGCGAGGGCGTCGCCGCCTTCATCGAGAAGCGCGAACCGCGCTTCACCGGCGCCTGACCGCGCTCGCCGGCAGCGCAGCCGGCGTGCGCCTCCGCGCACCCACCCCGGCATTCTGCGTTGCCGGCTCAAGGCCCAATCCGTCTTGCCGGCTCAGGGCTTCGGTGTTGCCGGTTCAGGGGCTTCGGGCGACACGCCGCCGTGCGGAGCCCCCAGC
>NZ_JBSHJY010000012.1:0-75479 GCF_053619715.1 Agromyces sp. NPDC055520
CGACGCGCCGAGCCGGCGAAGGGCGGGCGACGGATGCCGCGGCATCCGTCACCCGCCCGTTCGCGGTGCCGTGCTACTTCGTGAGCGAGTCCACGTACGCCTGGTTGTCGGCGATCCACTGCTCGACGATCGGCGCGTAGTCGTCGGAGCCGCCCGCGTTGAACATCGCGTTCTCGAGCGAGAAGAGCAGCTCGGAGTCCATCGTGAAGTCCTCCAGCCAGCCCGCGAGGGTCGGGTGGGTCTCGGCGAAGCTCTTGCCGCCGAAGGAGTGGATGCCCTCGGCGGCGCCGAGCGCGCCCTCGGGGTCTTCGAGGTCCTTGATGGGGAACGCGTCGTAGGCCCAGTGCGGGCGCCAGAGCGTGACGGCGACGTTCTCGCCGTTGTCGGTCGCGGCGGTCAGCTCGGCGAGCATCGCGGGCGTCGAACTCGTCAGGTACTCCATCTTCTCGAGGCCGTACGCGGGGATGACCTCGTCGGTCGTGACCCGGTTCAGGCCTGAGCCCGGCTCGATGCCCACGAGACGGTTGCCGAACAGCTCGGCGTTCGCGGCGAGCTCGTCGAGCGAGTCGATCGGCGCATCCTCGTTCACGGCGATCGTGAGCTTGGCGTCGTCGTTCCACGAGCCGAGGTCGACGAGGTCGTCGCCGTACTGGTCGATGTAGTCGGCGTGCGTGATCGGCAGCCACGTGTCGAGGGTCACGTCGTAGTCGTCGGTCGTGAGACCCGAGTAGACCGGAGCCGGGTCGGCGTACTCGAGCTCGACGTCGTAGCCCTGCTCGGTGAGCACGGCCTTCCAGAGCTCGCTCGCGGCGATGCCCTCGTCCCAGCCGTTGAACACGGCGATCGTGACCTGCTTCTGGTCGCCGTTCTCGAGGGTCTCGGCCCCTGCCTCGGCGCCGGCGGCGCAGCCGCTGAGCGCCAGGGCGGCGACCGCTCCGATGGCGAGTGCTCCCGTGAGCGTGTGCTTCTTCATGTGTTCCTTTCCTCCCGTGTGCTGTGTCACGGGTGTTGGGGAGCGCCGCGCGAGACCGCGCGGCGAACATTCGCCGCGGTTCAGGCGGTGGTGGATGCCGCGGGCAGGCGTTCGGCCTCGGGGCCGACCGGCCCCGGGGCATCCGTCGACTGCGGCTGTGCGCGCCGGCTGCCGCGCTGTCGCGGCGTGCGCGCCGTGCCGAATGCGCCGGTGACCCGGTCGAGGATGATCGCGAGGATCACGACCGACAGGCCCGCCTCGAAGCCGAGCCCCACGTCGATGCGGGTCAGCGACTGCACGACCTGGCCGCCGAGCCCGCCGGCGCCGACCATGCCGGCGATGACGACCATCGAGAGCGAGAGCATGATGACCTGGTTGACGCCGGCCATGATGCTCGGCATCGCGAGCGGCAGTTGGATCTGGCGGAGGATGCGCCACGGCGAGGAGCCGAAGGCGTGGCCGGCCTCGACGACCTCCTTGTCGACGCCGCGGATGCCGAGCTCGGTGAGCCGCACGCCGGGGGCCATCGCGAAGATGATCGTCGCGACGATGCCGGGCACGACGCCGACGCGGAAGAGGATGAGCGCGGGGATCAGGTAGACCATCGCCGGCATCGTCTGCATGAAGTCGAGGATCGGCCGGATGACCTTCGACGCCACGTCGGAGCGGGCGGCGAGCACGCCGAGCGGAATGGCCACGACGACCGCGATCGCACTCGCGACGAGCACGAGGGCGAGCGTCGACATGGCGTTGCCCCACTGGTCGACGCCGACGATCACGAGCAGGCCGAGCGCGGTGCCGACCGCGAGCTTCCAGCCCTTCGCGAGCCACGCGATCGCGGCGAGCACCACGACGACGACCCAGAACGGCGGCGTCTGCAGGGCGAAGTCGACGAGGTCGTAGAAGCCGGCGAAGAGCGTGCGCACGACGGTGAAGAATCCGCCGAAGACGTCGGTGATGAAGCGGATGACGGCGTCGGCCCAGTCGCCGAGCGGAAGACGGACGTCGTTCATGCGGGGCTCCTCTCCCCCGCGGCATCCGCCCGCATCGCATCCGCCCGCATCGCGTCCGCCGCGTCGGCGGTCGCCGTGTCGGCCCGCGCGGTGCGATGCAGGGTCGCGGTGATGACGTCGATCGGCACGGTCGCCGGCGTCTCGATGACGGCGTGCTCGCCCGTGTTCGACGAGACGTTGCCGAGGGCGGCGAGCAGGGTCACGCGCGGCACGGCGCCGAGGAGGCGCCCCTGCTCGTCGACGACGGCGAGCGGGAGCTGGCTCTCGACGGCGCTCTCGAAGAGCTCCGAGAGGTGCTCGTCGACGCCGACGACGGGGTGGTCGTCGCTGATCGCCGCCTCGAGCGAGCGTTCGCCGCGCTGCACGAGACGCAGCACATCGCGGTCGTGCACGACGCCGAGCAGGCGCCGGCCGCCGCCGACCACGAAGACCATCGAGGTCTGCAGGTCGCGCATCGAGCGCAGCGCGGCGCGCGGGCCCGCCGAAGCGGTGACGACGGCGCGCGGCGCCTCCATGACGTTGCCCGCGGTGAGCACGCGCGAACGGTCGACGTCCTGCACGAACTGGGCGACGTAGTCGTCGGCGGGGTCGGTGAGGATCTCCTCCGCGGTGCCGATCTGCACGATGCGGCCGTCGCGCATGACCGCGATGCGATCGCCGAGGAACATCGCCTCGTTGAGGTCGTGGGTGATGAAGACGATCGTCTTGCCGAGCTCGTGCTGCAGTTCGACGAGCTGCTCCTGCATCTCCTTGCGGATGAGCGGGTCGAGGGCCGAGAACGCCTCGTCCATGAGCAGGATGTCGGTGTCGGACGCGAGCGCCCGGGCGAGACCGACGCGCTGCTGCATGCCGCCCGAGAGCTCGTCGGGCATCTTGTCGCCCCAACCGCCGAGGCCCACGCGCTCGAGGATGCGTTCGGCGCGCTCACGCCGTTCGGCGGCCGGAACCCCCTGGATCTCGAGCCCGTAGGCCGCGTTCTCGAGCACACTGCGATGCGGCAGCAGCGCGAAGTGCTGGAAGACCATCGAGATGTGGCGACGACGCACCTCGCGGAGCCGCTTCGGCGACATGCCCGTGATCGTCTCCCCCATCACCGTGACGGTGCCGTCGGTCGGTTCGAGCAGGCCGTTGAGCGTGCGGATGAGCGTCGACTTGCCCGAGCCCGACAACCCCATGACGACGAAGATCTCGCCGCTGCGCACCTCGAAGTCGACGTCGATCACGGCGGCGGTGCCGAGCGGGGCGAGTTCGGCGCGGTCGGCGCCGTTGCGCAGTCGTTCGAGCGCTTCGCGCGGCTTCCGCCCGAAGAACTTGGTGAGGCTGCGAACCGCGAGCGCCGGTTCGGTCGCTCGTGCTGGAGTTTCGGTCATGGGCGGGCTCCCGGAGCGCACGCCGAACACCGCGCACGTACGACGGGCGCGGTCGGGAATCGGGCAGTGCTGACTCGTGGGTCACGGCCGGGTTGACGGCGATTCGGATGCCTCGACTCAAGCCCCGGTCTGGTGCTGCGACCTCGGGCGAAACAGGCTTCCGTGCATCCGGCCATCGGGGCCGGGTGCCACGCCGCCGAACCATACGATTTCGCATGCCGATTTCAGCATGTGAAAGCGCGGACTGGGCGATTCGGTCTTGCAGGACCTCGTCCACCGTATCGAGGTGTTGGATACATCCCAAATCGCCCTGCGTGAAATACCCGCTGATCAGGCATCGAAGGTTGCCGCGGTACCGCGCCGCTCGCCGGTGCGCGCGCGTTCGCAGCGCGGGCGCTCACCAGTTATATCGAAATCGAATCATAAGACTGAAGTGTTGCGGACTACTTACGTCGAGGATAACGTGGCTTTTATCGCACGACGCGACAGAAGATACCGCTGTTTGCGTCGTCGCCACCAAGTCATCGTCGACGAAGGAGCACCATGAAGCCTGCAGCGGCGGCATCGTTGCTCACGGATGCGCAACTGCCGACAGAAGCACCGCTCGTCGACGACGCCGATTCGGCCGACTCCCAGGGGTCGCTGCAGTCGATGGTCGAGGCCTTCGCCGTGCACTCGCCCGCAGCCGCCTCGGCGCTCTGGCAGCGCGTTCGAGCCAGGTGCGCCGACATCGGGCCCGCGGTGACACGACTCATCGACGACGCCGAGGCCTCCGACGGCGGCAAGCACATGCGACCCCGTCTCGTCGCCGCGGCGTACCTCGGCATGGGCGGCGTCGATCGCGAGTTGCTCGCCGAGGTGGCCGGCGCGCAGCAGTTGCTGCACCTCGGCCTGTGCATGCACGACGACATCATCGACGGCGATCGCATGCGTCACGGCACGCCGAACCTGATCGGCCGATCCCACGAGGCCGCACTCGCGGCCGGGGCCGAGGGTGCCGCCGCAGAACGACAGGCCATGGCCGCGGGGCTGCTCGCCGGCGACCTCGCCCTGAACGCGGCGTTGCGCGCGCTGCTCGACGCACCGGCGCCGCTCGCGGTACGGCACCGCCTCGCCGTCGAGGCGACCACCGAGCTCGAGCGCACGATCGCAGGCGAACTGCTCGACGTGCAGTCCGAGACGATCGCACCCGACCGCGCCCTGCCGCTGCACGTGGCCGAACTGAAGACGGCCGCGTACAGCGTGGTGCTGCCGCTGCGTCTCGGCGCGATCGCCGCCGGGTGCGCGCACGAGCAGGTGCTGGGCGGCCTCACCCGGGTCGGCGTCGCACTCGGCATCGCCTACCAGCTCGCCGACGACGACCTGGGCCTGTTCGGCACCGAGGCCGCCACCGGCAAACCCGGGCTCTCGGACGTGCGGCAGGGCAAGCGCACCGAGCACATCCGAGTCGCATACTCCCGCGCGGGGTACGCCGACCGCGCGACGCTCAAGGCCGTGCTCGGGCTGGCCGGCGCGACCGACGACGACGTCGAGCTCGTGCGCGAGATCGTCACGCGCACGGGCGCACGAGAGACGGTCACGCGCACGATCGACGAACACATGAGCCGCGGCATCCGTCTCGCAGACACCACGCTGCCCGAGCCGCTGGCGACCTACCTGACCGACCTCGCACGATCGATGCGGGGGCGACAGCGATGAACGACACCGAAAGCAACAGGAGGAACGACGTGACCATGCTCGAGACACCACGAACCGAGGCGCCGACCACCGAGCGCCCGAACGACGAGCGACTGGGCCTCTGGCTCATCGGCGCCCGCGGCTCGATCGGCACGACCGTCGCCGTCGGCCGGCACGTCATCGCGAACGGGCTCGCGTCGACGACGGGCTGCACGACCACGGGCGAGGAGTTCGCCGGCGTGCCGCTGGCGGGCTTCTCCGACATCGTGCTCGGGGGGCACGACATCAGCATCACCCCGCTCACCGAGCGCGCACAACAGCTCGCCGAGTCGGGCATGATCTCACCGCGCCTCGTGGCGGCGGCGCAGGCGGGTCTCGAGCAGGCCGATGCCGAGATCAGGTTCGGCTACGACGCCTCGACGCATCACGGCCCGATGTCGGCTGCGGTGCAGCGCCTCGCCTCGGACATCACCGACTTCCGCGACCGCAACGGCCTGCGCACCGTCGTGGTCATCGACATCGCGTCGACCGAAGCGCTGCCCGCAGACCGTCCGGAGTTCCACGACCCCGCACTGCTCACCGCGATGCTCGCCGACCCCGATGCGGCGCCGCTTCCCGCGAGCGTCGTCGCCGCCCTCGCAGCGGTCGAGGCCGGCAGCCCGTACGCGTGCTTCACACCGTCGGCCGGGCTCGCGCTGCCCGCGGTCACGGCGCTCGCCGACGAGCGCGGCATCGTCTTCGCCGGGCAAGACGGCAAGACCGGTGAGACGCTGCTTCGCACCGCGATCGCACCGATGTTCGTCGCGCGCGGCATGCACGTGCACTCGTGGGCCGGGGCGAACCTGCTCGGCGGCGGCGACGGCGCCACGCTCGCCGACCCCGAGGCGGTGCGCAGCAAGATCGTCTCGAAGACGCGGGGCCTCCACAGCCTCGTCGGCGAGCACGTCGTCGCGCCGCTGCACATCGACAACGTGCCCGACCTCGGCGACATCAAGACCGCATGGGATCACATCTCGGCCGAGGGGTTCCTGGGGTCGCGCATCACCGTGCAGACGATCTGGAGCGCCTACGACTCGATGCTCGCCGCGCCGCTCATCCTCGACATCGCGCGCCTGCTCGGCCTCGCCGAACAAGCGGGCCTCCGGGGTGTCCTGCCCGAACTCGGCTTCTTCTTCAAAGACCCGTGGGGCAGCGACGAGCACGACTTCTCGCACCAGGCGGCAGCCCTGTACGCCTGGGCGCACGCCACCGGCGACCGCGTGGGCGTCGCCGCCCGTGCCGCTGCCGCGGTGTCGGAGGCGGTCGGGCGTTGACCACCGCCGGCGACGTCTTCGAGCTCGTGCGCGCGCCCGCCGCGCTCACGGTGCTCGGCGACACCATCGCCGGCGGTCACGCCGGCGGCGCGCGCTTCACCGCGCGGCAGTGGATGCTGCCGCTCGCGTCGGTGCTGCTCTACAGCGGCGGCATGGCCCTGAACGACTACGCCGATCGCGAGCTCGACGCCGTCGAGCGACCCGAACGGCCGATCCCGTCGGGGCGGGTCTCGCCGCGGCGGGCGCTCGGCATCGCAGGCACCTGCCTGGCGCTCGGCGTCGGGCTCGCGGCGGCCGGCGGCGGCCGGCGCGGTCTCGGCGTCGCGACACCGCTCGTGGGCGCCATCGTGCTCTACAACACCGTCGCGAAAGACACCGCGGCCGGCCCGGTGTCGATGGCGGCGTGCCGCGGGCTCGACGTGCTGCTGGGCGCCCGCGACGTGCGCGCGGCGCTGCCCGCCGCCGCGACGATGGCGCTGCACACGGCGGGCGTCACGGCGCAGTCGCGGGGCGAGGTGAACGGCGGCACGAAGGCCACCGCACGGGCCGCGATCGTCGTGACGGGTGCGACCGCGGCAGCGGCGCTGGTCGGCGGGCCGGCGCGCGCCGCGCAATCAGTGCGGGCGACGCAGGCCAGGCAGCCGGCGCAGGCGACGCGAGCGATGCGCGTGCTCGCGGGTGCGGGCGCCGTCGCGGCCACCGTCGCCTACCTCGCCACAGCGCTGCCCGCGCAGCTGAAGGGCCTCGACGACCCCTCTGCGACGAACGCGCGCACGGCGACCCGCGACGGCATCGGCGCCATGGTGCCGCTGCAGGCCGCGCTCACGGCCCGCGCTGGAGCCGTCGGCCCCGCCGCCCTGCTCGGCGGCGTCGACGCCGCCCGCCGCGCGCTCTCGGCACGGCGAGCACGGGGTGACATGACATGATCGCCGCCGACCCCGCGACCGCTCGCCGCACGGCGACGACGCACGCCCTGCCCGGTGCGGGCTTCACGCTCGGCTACGGCACCAACGGCTTCGCCGACCACTCGCTCGACCGAACGCTCGAGGTGCTCGAGGCCGAGGGCTACGGGGCGATCGCGCTCACGCTGGGGTACCCGCATCTCGACCCCTTCGCCGACGACGCGATCGAACAGGCCGCTCGCCTGCGCGAGCGCCTCGACGACCTCGGTTGGCGGGTCGTCGTCGAGACCGGCACCCGCTACCTGCTCGACCCCTTCGTCAAGCACCGCCCGACCCTCGTCGACGCCGAGGCCGAACCGCGACTGCGATTCCTGCGGCGAGCCGTCGATCTCGCCGTCGTGCTGCGCGCCGAGTGCGTCTCGCTGTGGTCGGGTGTCGTACCTGACCGGATGCCCCGGGGCGAGGCCTGGTCGCTGCTGGTCGCGCGCATGCGCGACCTCGTCGCCGTCGCCGACGAGAAGAGCGTCGTGCTCGGCTTCGAACCCGAGCCGGGCATGCTCGTCGAGACGGTCGACGACGCGCTGCGCCTGCGCGACGAGCTCGGCGGCCCCGAGGCGCTCGGTATCACGGTCGACCTCGGCCACTGCGTCGCCGTCGAACCCGACGGGGTCGTGGGCGCGTTGCGCGCCGCCGGCGAACTGCTCGTCAACGTGCAGGTCGACGACATGATGCCCGGGGTGCACGAGCACCTCGAGCTCGGCCACGGACGACTCGACCTGCCGGCAGCGCTGCGCACCCTGCACGAGATCGGATACCGCGGAGTGGCCGCGGTCGAACTGCCCCGCCACTCGCACGACGCGCCGGGCGCCGCCGCACGCAGCATGCGTGCGCTGCGCGCGGCTTGGGAGGAACGATGACGCACCCCTGGACCGAGACCGCCGTGAGCGAGATCACCGCCGATCCGCCGCGCATCGCGGTGCTGTTCCCCTCGGCCGGGCGTGCCGTGGGGCGCGAGCCGGTCGATCCCGACGGTGACCCGCTCGGGTTGCGGCACGGCACGGCCGACGACCTGGCCCGCGAGCGGATGGTGACGGCGCTGCTCGCTGCGGTGCCCGCCGCGATGCCGGCCGATGCCGCGGCCGCCATCATCGGCGAGCTCTACCGGTACGGCGACGACGCCGAGCGACGCGGCGTGCTGCGCGGGCTGAACGCAGTCGTCGACGATCGGGCGGGCGCGGGGCACGAGGCATCCGTCGTCGACACCGGCCTCGAGCTGGTGGCCGACGCGCTGCGCACCAACGACACGCGAGTCGTCGCCGCCGCGCTCGGCGCATTCGCCGGCGCGCACCTCGACGACCACGCGTGGCGGCACGGGGTGCTGAAGGCCCTCTTCATGGGCATCCCCGTCGACGTCGTCGCGCGGCTCGACGAGCGCTCCGACGACGAGCTCGCCCGCATGGCCGCCGGGCTCATCGCCGAACGCCGGGCCGCGGGCCGCGACATCGGCGACGACATGCGACGGGTCGCGGCCGGCCCGGCCGCCACCACGACCACCTCCACCTCGACGCCGAAAGCCTGACCATGCGAATCTTCGACCCCCACATCCACATGAGCGCACGCACCACCGACGACTACCGCGCGATGTACGAATCCGGCGTGCGCGCGGTGGTCGAGCCCTCGTTCTGGCTCGGCCAGCCCCGCACCAACGTGGGCAGCTTCGTCGACTACTTCGACGGGCTGATCGGCTGGGAGCGGTTCAGGGCCGCCCAGTACGGCATCCGTCATCACTGCACGATCGGCCTGAACCCGAAGGAGGCCAACGACGCCCGCTGCCGCGAGGTACTGGACGTGCTGCCGCGCTACCTCGCCAAAGACGGCGTCGTCGCGGTCGGCGAACTCGGCTACGACTCGATGACCCCCGAGGAGGACGAGGTGTTCGCCGCGCAGCTCGCCCTCGCCGTCTCGTTCGAGCTGCCCGCGATGGTGCACACGCCGCACCGCGACAAGGCCTCGGGCACGATGCGCACGCTCGACGTCGTGCGCGAGTCGGGCATCGCGCCCGAGCACGTCGTGGTCGACCACCTCAACGAGACCACGGTCGCCGCGGTCGCCGACAGCGGCTGCTGGATGGGGTTCTCGATCTACCCCGACACCAAGATGGACGAGCAGCGCATGGTCGCGATCCTGCAGCAGTTCGGCACCGAGCGCGTGCTCGTGAACTCGGCTGCCGACTGGGGCAACTCCGACCCGTTGAAGACGAGCAAGACCGCCCGGGCGATGCTCGACGCCGGGTTCTCCGACGATGACGTCGACGTCGTGCTCTGGCGCAACCCCGTGGCGTTCTACGGACAGAGCGGCCGGCTGCACCTCGACCCCGTGCCGGGCTTCGCCGAGCACGAGCCGCCCGCCGCGGGCGTCACGTTCGAGGGCAACTCGGTGCTGCGCGGGGCACGGGTCTGATGCAGCTCTCGTACTGCACCAACGTGCACCCGGCCGAAGACCTCGAGGGCGTGCTCGAACAGCTCGACGCGTTCGCCGGCCCGGTGCGTCGGGCGGCCGGGCTCGACGAGCTCGGCGTGGGGCTCTGGCTGCCCGCCGACCTCGCGGCACAGCTCGCGGCGAGCGCCGACGATCGCGCACGGTTGCGCGAGCGCCTCGACGCGAACGGGCTCGTGCTGCGCACGATCAACGCGTTCCCGTACCGCGCGTTCCACGCCGACGTCGTGAAGCACGACGTCTACCTGCCCGACTGGGCCGACCCGCGTCGAGCGCGCTACACCCTCGACTGCGCCGCCGTGCTCGCCGATCTGCTGCCCGAGGGCGCGGCCGGCAGCATCTCGACCCTGCCGCTCGCGTGGCGCGAACCGTGGACGGCCGACGACGACCGCCGGGCGACCGAGGCGTTGGCGGATGTCTCGTGGTCGCTGCGCGCCCTGCGCGAGGCCACCGGTCGCACGGTGCGAGTGGCGATCGAGCCCGAGCCCGGCTGCGTGCTCGACACGGTCGCCGACGTCGTCGACTGGCTCGCGCCGCGCATCGGGGCGTCGGGTATCGCGGCGTCGGGCGAGGCAGCGTCGGACGCGGCAGCGTCGGGCGATCTCGGCGACGCGCGCGCGATCGACCCCGAGTTCGTGGGCGTCTGCCTCGACACCTGCCACCTCGCCGTCTCGTTCGCCGACCCGGTCGCTGCCGTGCGGCAGATCGGCGCCGCGGGCCTTCGGGTCGTGAAGGTGCAGGCGTCGGCGGCGCTGCACGTCGACGACCCGGCAGACCCCGCGAGCCGCGCGGCGGTGGCGGCGTTCGTCGAGGCGCGCTACCTGCACCAGACCAGGGTGCTTCGGCCCGACGGCTCGGTGGCTGCGGCCGACGACCTGCCCGAGGCGCTCGCCTCGCTGCCGACCGACGGCCCGTGGCGAGTGCACTTCCACGTGCCGCTGCACCTCGCGCCGCGCGCACCGATCACCGCGACGACCAACGTGCTCACTGCGGCCCTCGACGCCGTGCGCGAGCTGCCGCACGGCGACGAGGCACACCTCGACGTCGAGACCTACACGTGGTCGGTGCTGCCCGACCCCGTCGACGACCTCGTGGCCGGCATCGCGGGCGAAGTCCGGTGGGCGGCCGAGCACCTGCTCGGCGGCGTGCACGCCGGCCACGCGGCATCCACTCGCAGCGAATCTCTCGACGCGAAGGCGGCACGATGACCTCCACTCTCCTGCTCGACGTCGTGGGGCTGACCCCGCGCACCCTCGCGCACATGCCGCGCCTGCAGTCGCTCGCCGCGTCGGGCGCCAGGGCTCGGCTCGGCACGGTGCTGCCGGCCGTCACCTGCAGCGTGCAGTCGACCATGCTCACGGGCCTGCCTCCCGCCCGGCACGGCATCGTCGGCAACGGGTGGTACTTCCGCGACCAGGGCGAGGTGCACCTCTGGCGTCAGCACAACGCGCTCGTGCAGGGCGAGAAGGTGTGGGAGACCGCGCGCCGTGCGCAGCCCGGCTTCACGGCGGCGAACATCGGCTGGTGGTACGCGATGGGCGCGAGCACCGACATCACCGTGACCCCTCGCCCGATCTACCACGCCGACGGCCGCAAGTCGCCCGACGCCTACATGCGCCCGCCCGCGCTGCACGACGAGCTCGTCGGTGCGCTCGGCGAGTTCCCGCTCTTCCAGTACTGGGGGCCGACCGCCTCGATCACCTCGAGCCGCTGGATCGTCGAGGCGACGCGCAAGGTCATGCGCGAGCACCGCTCGGACCTCGTGATGGCCTACCTGCCGCACCTCGACTACGACCTGCAGCGGTTCGGGCCCGACTCCCCCGCCGCCGATCGGGCCGCCGCCGAGCTCGACGCCGCGATCGCCCCCCTGCTCGACGATGCCGCGGCCGCCGGGGTCACCGTGATCGCCGTCTCGGAATACGGCATCGAGGCCGCGAATCGGCCGGTCGACGTCAACCGCGCACTGCGCCGCGAAGGGCTGCTCGAGGTGTACACGCAGGCCGGGCGCGAACAGCTCGACCCGTGGACCTCGCGCGCGTTCGCCGTCGCCGACCACCAGATCGCGCACGTCTACGTGGCCGACCCCGCAGACCTGCGGCGCACCCGCGAGCTGCTCGAAGCGCTGCCCGGCGTCGACGAGGTGCTCGACCGCGAGCAGCAGGCCCGCTACGGCATCGACCACGAGCGCTCGGGCGAGCTCGTCGTCATCGCCGAACCCGGCGCCTGGTTCACCTATTACTACTGGCTCGACGACGATCGCGCCCCAGAGTTCGCACGCGGCGTCGAGATCCACAGGAAGCCGGGGTACGACCCGGCCGAGCTCTTCCTCGACCCCGCCGATCGCTTCGCGAAGGCGCGGGCGGGCTTCGGGCTGCTGAAGAAGAAGGTGGGGCTGCGCTACGCGATGAACGTCGTGCCGCTCGACCCGAAATGGGTTCGCGGCACGCACGGGCGCCTGCCCGACTCGGTCGACGACTCCCCGCTGCTGCTGTGCTCCGACCCCGAGCTCGCGTTCTGGCAGGCCGCCGGCGACACCGTGCCGGCGGCGCACGTGCGCGACCTCGTGCTGCAGGCCGCCGGCGTCTCGGCGCCCCCGGTCGACGAGGCGGTGCACGCACCGTGAGCGCGCTGGTCGCCGACGAGCGGGTCGTGCTGCTCGACCCCGACGGGAGCCCCATCGGCTCGATGCCGAAAGAAGAGGTGCATTCCGAGCGCACCCCGCTGCACCTCGCGTTCTCGTGCTACGTGTTCGATGCAGACGGGCGGATGCTGCTGACCCGCCGCTCACTCGGCAAGCGCACCTGGCCCGGGGTGTGGACGAACGCGTGCTGCGGCCACCCCTCCCCCGGTGAATCGCTCGAGGATGCCGTGCGACGGCGCCTGCGGCGCGAGCTCGGCGTCGCGGTCGAGTCGCTGCGGCTCGTGTTGCCCGAGTTCCGCTATCGCGCCGTGGCGCCCGACGGCATCGTCGAGAACGAGGTGTGCCCCGTGTACTTCGCCGAGCTGCGCGGCGACCCGCTGCCCGCCCCCGACGAGGTCATGGACTGGCGATGGGCCCGGGTCGAGGAGTTCCTCGATGCGGCCCAGGCTGTGCCGTTCATGCTGAGCCCCTGGAGTGTTCTGCAGGCCGGTGAGCTGCGCGACGCCGGGCTGCTGCACCGGTAGCCGTTTTGACAACCGATTGGGGGGTGTCCAGACGACCGAAGAGCCACCCCTTTCACCGAACACCGTGGAACAATAGGTTGATGACCGACATAAGTCACGCACGGGTCGACGGCCACGTCACCGCACTCGGCTCCTCCGTGGCGAGCGATCTCTTCCAGATCCTGCGCGACGGCCGCCCCCGCACCCGCACGGAGCTGTCGGCGATCACCGGTCTCGCCCGCTCGACGGTTGCGCAGCGCATCGACGCCCTCATGAAACTCGGTCTCGTCGGCCACGTCGGCGATGCGGTCTCGACGGGCGGCCGGCCGTCGTCGCAGTTCGCGATCGCCTCGAGCGGCCGGGTCGTGCTCGGCGTCGACGTCGGCGCATCGCATGTGCGCCTCGCCGTGAGCGATCTCACGGGTCGGCTGCAGGCGGAGTGCAACGAGCTCATCCCCGTCGCCGACGGCCCCGAGGCCGTGCTGGGCCGGGCGTCGACGGCGGGGCGCGAACTGCTCGCGCAGCTCGGCCGAACCCCCGGCGACGTGCTCGCCATCGGCATCGGCCTGCCCGGCCCCGTCGAGTACAGCACCGGCCGGCCGATCAACCCCCCGATCATGCCCGGCTGGGATCACTTCGACGTGCCCGGCTGGTTCCGCGCCGACGGGTGGGAGGTGCCGGTGCTCGTCGACAACGACGTCAACATCATGGCCCTCGGCGAGCGCGAGCTGTCGTGGCCCGACGTCGACCACCTCATGTTCGTCAAAGTGGCGACCGGCATCGGTTCCGGCGTCATCTCCGGCGGCATCCTGCAGCGCGGCGCACAGGGCACCGCCGGCGACATCGGCCACGTCTACGTGGCACGCGGTGCCGACGTGCCGTGCAAGTGCGGCAATCGCGGCTGCCTCGAGGCCCTCGCCTCCGGCCCGGCCGTCGCTCGCGCGCTTCGGGCGGCGGGCATCGACGCCGAAACCGGTCAGGACGTGGTCGAACTCGTCAAGCGCGGCAACATCGACGCGATCCAGGCCGTGCGGCAGGCCGGTCGCGACATCGGCGAGGTGCTCAACATCTGCGTGAGCCTCATGAACCCCTCGGTCATCGTCATCGGCGGCTCGGCCGCACAGGTGGGCGAGCATCTCATCGCCGGCGTTCGCGAGGTCGTGTACACCCGGTCGATGCCCCTGGCCACCGAGCACCTGCAGATCACGCAGTCGAAGGCCGGGGCCGACGCCGCGGTGCTCGGCGCATGCATGCTCGCGATCCACCACTCGCTCTCGCCCGCCAACATCGAAGAGATGGTCGTCGGGGCGCCGAGCCTCGCCAAGGTCTGACGCGGCGTACCCGATCGCCCCCGATCGGGGGCAGCTGCACCCCATCGGTGCCGCGTAGAATTCATGGGCTGGTCCTTCTTGGAAGAGGGGTGCCGCACTGTTCTGGGTCGCGCGTTACGGCAGCGGCCCGGAACGCGGCACGCCCAGGGAGGCGGCACGCCCCGGGACGCGACACGCCCCGGACCCCCGCGAGCGATGCTCACGGAAGCCCGGGGCGGTGCGAGAGCGCTACCCGAGGTCGGCGATCACCGCCTCGATGGCCGTGACGACGAGCGCGCGGGCGTCGACGTCGCGGATGACGCTCTTCGCGAGCGCCGACGCCGACTCGAGGTCGCGCACGGCCCCGGCGACGTCATCGGCCGCGAGCTTGGCGATCGCTCGATCGAGGTTCACCTGCACCGAGGTGCGGGCGCCGTTGGTCGTATCGCCGGCCGCGACGAGGGCGTCGAGCAGTGCGCTCACGTCGCTCGCGCTCGTCGTGAAGGCGAGCTGGTCGAGGTCGACTCCACCCGTCGAGGTGACGAAGAGCCGGTCGGTGCCGCTCGGCGCGCGCAGCAACGGGGTCGCGGCGTGCTGCCACTCCGACCCGTTGCTCGCGATGTCGATCGTGGCGAACGGCTCGGCGTCGACGCTGCCCCAGCGCAGGGCGAGCGTGCCCGTGCCGATCGCGCGCGCCTCGACGCCCGTGATGCCGATCAGGTTCACGGGGTCGTAGGCGAGCCAGTCGCCTTCGTCGAACGACGTGACCTTGCGGAACCCGTGCGCCGACTCGTCGTCGACGACGGTCGTCTCGCCGCCCTTGGCGTCGGCGTGCTCGGCCTGCATCTCGCGCGGGTTGAGCAGCGTCACATCGTCGCTCGTGAGAGCGGGTGCCGTGGCACTGCCGCCGTCGGTGTAGGCGGCGCCGATCAGGGCGTAGATGTTCTCGGTCTCGCCGTGGCCGGCCTCCTCCTGCATCTCGATCTCAGCGGTGCACCCCGTTCCCGTGAACAGCGGGTGGGCGTGGGTGTTGTCGTGGCCCAGCGCATAGCTCCAGAGCACTCGCGAGCAGTCGATCACGGTGTCTTCGGGGTCGGTGACCTTCACCTCGAAGGCGATGGTGTCGCCCCAGTCGGCGAACGAGCCGTCTTCGGGCGTCACGATCTCGATGGTCGGCGCGGTGTTGCCGACCGTGATCACGACCGAGGCGAGGCTGACCCGGCCACTCGTGTCGGTGACGCGCACGCGAGCCGTGAACTGACCGTCTGCCGTGTAGGTGCGGCTCACCTCGGCCGCGCCCTCGGTGAACGTGCCGCTTCCGTCGAGATCCCACGCGTAGCTGAGCGCGAGACCGTCGGGGTGGGTGCTGCCTGCGGCCGAGAAGTCGACCTCGAGCGGGCCCTGGCCCGACGTGACCGACGCGTCGAGCTGCACGCGCGGGCCCTTGGTGCCCTCGACGTAGTCGACCCGGTAGAGGCCGGCGTCGGGGTTCGGGCGGAAGAACCCGTCACCGTAGTCGAGCACGTAGAGCGAGCCGTCGGGGCCGAACTCGAAGTCGATCACGTTGTCCCACGGGGGCATGCCCGCCGCGTTGAGCGCGGAGTTCGGCAGGAAGTCCTCGATCTTCGTGACGGGGCCGTCGGGGTCGTCCTGGCTGAACGCGAAGACGCGGTCGCGCGAGAACTCGGCCATGAACGCCTTGCCGTCCCAGTACTCGGGGAACTTGGTGGTCGCCGGGTTCTCGGCGTCGTAGCGGTAGGTCGGGCCGCCCATGGGCGCCTGGCCGCCGGAGCCGAACTCGGGCCACGGCTGGTGCGTGGGCTGGTCGCCGTACCAGATCTGCGGCGCCGTGGCGGCGGGCAGCTGCTCGAGGCCGGTGTTGTGCCGCGAGGTGTTGAGCGGGCCGGCCGCGCAGTCGAACCAGTCGCCCTGGGTCAGGGTCTCGTAGTCCCAGTCGTTGTAGTTCGCGTTGGGTCCGTGGCAGTACGGCCAGCCGCCGTTGATCGCCTTCGTCGTGCTCTGCCACTCCACGTAGCCCATCGGGCCGCGCAGATCGCTCGCGGTGCCCGCGTCGGGGCCGTAGTCGCCCCACGTGACCGCGTTCGTCACGGGGTCGAAGTCGATGCGGAACGGGTTCCGCACGCCCATGACGAAGATCTCGGGGCGCGTCTTCTCGGTGCCCGGGGCGAACAGGTTGCCTTCGGGGATCGTGTACGAACCGTCATCCTGCACGTCGATTCTCAGGATCTTGCCGCGCAAGTCGTTCGAGTTGCCGGCACCGCGCCGCGAATCGAGGCCCGGGTTGAAGCCGACCCGGTCGTTGTTCGGCGCGTAGCCGTTGGCGCCCGGCGTGCTCGCCGGCGTGTTGTCGCCCGTGGCGAGCAGCACGTTGCCGTCGTTGTCGAAGGCGACGTCGCCCGCGACGTGGCAGCACTGGCCGCGCTGCGTCTCGACTTTGATGATGACCTGTTCGCTCGCGAGATCGAGTGAGCTCGTCTCGGCGTTCCAGGTGAAGCGGCTGAGCTGGTTGTAGCCCTTCCACTGATCCCAGTACGACGCGTCGGCACCCGCGGGCAGTGTGTTCGGCGCCGAACCCGTCGGCGTCGTCGCCGGGTACGGGGCCGTCATCGTGCGCGGTGCGTAGTAGAGGTAGACCCAGCCGTTCGCTTCGAACGCCGGGTCGAGCGCGATCGTCTGCAGCCCGTCTTCGGAGTTGGCGTAGACATCGATCGTGTTCACGACGGTCGTCGTGCCCTGGCTCGGGTCGGTCAGGCGCACCTGGCCGTTGCGGGTCGTGTGCAGCACGCGTGAGTCGGGCAGCACGGCGAGGTCGATCGGTTCACCGACATCCCGCGTCAGGGTCACGCGTTCGTAGTTGGCCCAGGTGGTCGCGGCGACCTCGTCGCCGTGATCCTGCCCATCGTGGGCAGTTGCGGCACCGGCGCTCAGACTGAGCGAGGTTGCCGCGAGGAGTCCGCTGAGCACGAGTGCGCCCACGCGAAATCGCGGTGTTGACATGACTGTCTCCTT
This sequence comes from Agromyces sp. NPDC055520, assembly GCF_053619715.1. Lineage (NCBI taxonomy): Bacteria > Bacillati > Actinomycetota > Actinomycetes > Micrococcales > Microbacteriaceae > Agromyces > Agromyces sp. NPDC055520. The sequence goes on from NZ_JBSHJY010000012.1 coordinate 17,229, forward strand.
GGAAGAGGGGTGCATGAGAGAAATGGATGCCCCGGGGCCGGTGTTACGGCACCGACCCCGGGGGGTGCGGGGGCTAGCCCCGAAGTGCGGCGATGTTGCGGTACGAGACCTGTGCGAAGTCGAGCGACTGGCCGGGGTTCGCTGCGCCGCCGGGCGCCGTGTCCTGCTCCCACATCGAGTTGTGGTACCCCTTCGCGCCGATGCGCTGGAAGAAGGTCGTGTAGTCGATGTCGCCGAGTCCGAACGGCGCCATCACGTAGCCGTTGGCCTGCGAATCGTCTCGCTTGCCGTCTTTCGTGTGGAACAGCGGGAACCGGGTCGTCTGCGCCGCCACGACTGCGGCCGGGTCGAAGATGGCCTCGACCGTGCTGCCGTCGGGCGCCGTGAACGAGCGGTGCTTGTGCTGTGCGACGTGCGCCCAGTAGATGTCCATCTCGAGGTAGACGTAGTTGGGGTCGGTGTTCGCCAGGAAGTACTCGAGGCGGCGGATGCCGCTCGACCGGGTCGGTCGGCCCTGCGCATCGAGCGGCCCGCTGTCGAGCAGGAAGCTGTAGGCGATGTCGTGATTGTGCGTGTACAGCTTCAGGCCGTGGCCCGCTGCGCGCTCACCGAGGATGTTCCACCGCTCGGCGGCGGCCTCCCAATCGGCGACATAGGCGCTGCCGGTCGGGTCACCGCCCGTGCCGATGTGGCCGAACCCCAGGATGTTGGCGATCTCGCACTGGGCGTCGAAGGCGGCGAGGGTCGAGTCGGTGATCGACCCCGGGATGGAGCCGTGGTTGCCCTCGGCCTCGAGCCCGTTGTCGTCGAGCCACGTGCGCAGCAGCTGGGCGCCGGCGACGTTGTTGACGTTGCCGCCCTCGGCGTTCTGGTGCTGCCCGTAGCCCGCGAACTCGATCTGCTTGTAGCCGATGCGCGAGAGCTCTTCGAAGACCTTGCGGAAGCCGGATGCGTACGTCGTGCTGCTCGGGTCGCGCGAGATGGCGTCGCGCACGGTGTAGAGGATGATGCCCCGCTTGCCGGGCGGGACGAGCACGCCGTTGGCACCGGGTGCCATGCGCGCAGCGGTGGCGGTGGCCGCGTGGGCCGGGCCGGCCTTGCCGAAGGCTGCGGCGCCGAGCGCGGCCGCGGCCGCCATGCCGGTCGTCGCCGCCAGCAGCTGGCGCCTGGAGAGGCCGAGGCCCCGTCCCAGTTGAGGATCGTCGCTGCGATCGATGAGATCGTCGTTCATGATGCTCCTTTGCACGTGAAGAGTGGTGGCCCGTTTCGCGGACTCTCACGTGGAGGTCGCGGCACCACCTGCTCGCCTTGTCCGAACGCTACGGCACCCAGGCACAAGGGTCAAGCAAAAGCCGTCGGCGGCGCGTGTAACTTTTGTTCACCCACCGTCATAAGTGGCGGATGGCTACTCCCCCGCGACCCCCGCGGCCTGCAACCGCGTGCAGTTCTCGCACAGGCCGAACACGTCGACGACGTGCGCCGCGCCGGTGAAGCCGTGCTCGGCCGCGACCGCCCTCGCCCACGCCTCGACCTCGACGGCGGCGATCTCGACGGTCAGCCCGCAGTTGCGGCAGATGAGGTGGTGGTGGTGGCCCGTCGTGCTGCAGGCGCGGTACAGCGCCTCGCCGTCGGGAGACTGCAGCGAGTCGGCCTCGCCGCTCGTCGCGAGGTCGCCGAGCGCGCGGTACACGGTCGCCAGCCCGATGGGCGAGCCACTCGCGTGCAGTGTCGAGTGCAGCGCCTGTGCGCTGATGAACCCCTCAGTGCCGTCGAGGGCCTCGCGAACGGCCTCTCGCTGCCAAGTATTGCGCTTCATGCGACCCGTGCATCCTCCGCGGTCTCCACGGGTATGGAGACTCGATTCAACGGTAGCGTCCGCAGCTTGGAGACTCCCAATGCGAGCAGAAAGAACGCGGTGGCCGCGAGGGCGATGGCCGGGCCGGCCGCGATCTCGAGGCTGCGGGAGGCGATGACGCCCAGCACGCCCGAGGCCGCGCCGATCACGGGTGCCGCGAACAGCAGGCCGCGGAACGAGCGCACGATCAGCCTCGCCCCGGCCGCGGGCGCCGCGATGAGCGCGATCGCGAGGATCGCGCCGACGGCCGGCAGCGAACTCACGACCGAGGCGGCCGTGAGGCCGAGCACGAGCAGCTCGATCGGCCACTCGCGGTACCCCGCGGCACGGAATCCGCGCGGATCGAACGTCGAGAACGCGATCTCCTTGCCGAAGAGCGAGATGCCGACAACCGCGATCGCCGCGACACATGTCGCGAGCAGAATGTCTTCGTCGCTGACCGTGAGGATCGAGCCCATCAACAGTGACTCGGCTCGCACCGGCAGCCCGGGAATGAGCGCCTGCAGCAGCGCGCCGGCGGCGAATCCGCCGGTCAGCACGATGCCGGCCGCGACCTGCGCACCCTGGCGGCGCACCCGCGCGATGCCGGCCATGACGCCGACGAGCACGACGGACGCCACGGCCGCACCGGCCGGCACGCTCACACCGAGGGCGGCCGCCGCCACGGCGCCGGGGTAAGTGCCGTGGGTCAGCGCCTGGGCGAAGAAGGTGCGTCGCCGCACGACGACGAGGCTGCCGACGAGCCCCGCGCCGGCGCCGATGACGATCGCGGCGAGGAGCGCTCGCTCGAAGTACCCCATCAGTGCCGCTCCCCCACGTCGCTCGCCTGCGGAGCGGCGAGCGGCAGCCGAGGCGGTCTCTCCAGGCGCACTCGACGGTTCGCCCGAGTGCTCGCCCGACCCCACCTGATCGCCGAGCTCAGCAGCAGCACGACGGCGTACCCGATCACGAAGACAGCCACGACCGTGCTGCCCGCAGGCACGTCGACGCCCGCGCCGACCGACACCGCGAAGCCGAGGGCCAGCCCGAGCCACGCCGCCACCGCGCCGAATGCGGCGGCCACGGGGAACAGCCACCAGAGTCGCGCCGTCACGAGCCGCGCGACCGCGCCGGGCACGATGAGCACGGCGAGCACGAGCAGCGTGCCCACGGTGCTCGCCGCGGCCACGACCACGAGCGCGATCGCCGAGTTCAGCACGAGGTCGAGCGCGAGCGCCGAGTCGCCCGCGGCGCGGCTGCCCTTCGCGTCGAACGCGCGGTACAGCTGCTGCTTCAGGGTGAGCAGCACCATGCCGAGCGCGATCACGCTCACGACGACGAGCGGCAGCACCTCGTCGGGCGGGATCGTCAGCACCCGACCGAACAGCAGCGCCTCGAGCTCGCCCGCGTAGTCGTCACTGCGCGAGACGACGATGACGCCGATGCTGAAGGTCGCCGTCAGCACGATCGCGATCGCCGCATCGGAGGTGATGCCGGCACGGTCGAGCCAGGTCAGCGCGAGCGCCCCCGCGAGGGCGGCCACCGCCGCACCCGGCAGCAGCCCTGCGCTGCCGCCGACCGCGAGGCCGATCGCGAGACCCGGGAAGACCGCGTGGGTGAGCCCATCGCTGATGAACTCGAGCCCTCGCAGATTCACGAGCACGCCGACGACCCCCGCGACGATCGCGAGCACGAGCATCACGAGCAGCGCCCGACCCATGAAGGGGATCGCGAACGCGCCGAAGAGCGCGTCGGTCAGCGACATCCGTCACCGCCCACCCGTCGTGCAGGCTCTGTATATGTCTGCGTCGGCATTCAATGGCCCTCGTGCCCGGGCACGACGAGGGTGTGCTCGTCGATCTCGACCTCGACGCCCTCGAAGCACTCCTGCACATTGCCGAGCGTGAGCACCTCGTCGACCGGGCCGCTCGCGAGCTGGGTGCCGTTGAGGAGCACGACCGAGTCGCAGACCTGCCGGGCGAGATCGAGGTCGTGCGTCGAGACGATCACGGCGACGCCACGCGATTTGAGAGTACGGAGGGTCTCGACGAGTGCGTCGCGGTTGGCCTGGTCGAGGCCGTTGAACGGTTCATCGAGCAGCAGCAGGCGAGGATCGGCGGCGAGGGCGCGGGCGAGGAGGCCCCGCTGCCGCTGCCCGCCCGAGAGTTCGCCGAACGGTCGCTTCGCGAGCGCGTCGAGTCCCACCGTCTCGATCGCGTCGCGCACTGCCGCGCGGTCGGCACGCCCCGGCCAGCGGAAGAGGCCGAGGCCGCGATAGCGCCCCTGCATCACCACTTGCTCGAGGCTGATCGGGAAGTCGGGGTCGAGGTCGGCGGACTGCGGGAGGAATCCGATCATGCCGCCTGCGGCATGTGACGGGCGCGTACCGCCCGCGCCGCTGCTGTCGCCGCCGCCGCCGAACTCGATCGTGCCCGCCGTGCGAGGCACGAGCCCGAGCACGCCCTTGAGCAGCGTCGACTTGCCCGCGCCGTTCGGCCCGATGAGCGCGACGGCCTCGCCCGGCATGACCTCGAGGTCGAGCCCGCCGACACCTGAGCCGCCGGGGTGCGTGAACGCCGCGCCGTGGAGGCGCAGCACGGGGGAGTCGCTCATGGTGTCATCCTCGCAGCGCATCGGGCAGTTCGCTCGGCGTGACGCCCCACGATTCGAGGATCAACCGCGCGTTGTGCACCTGGCTGCCGAGGTAGGTCGCGCCGTCGCTGCCCTCGACGCCGAGCGAGTCGCCGTAGAGCGCGTCGGGGCCCGAGTACACCGTGACGCCTGCTTCGGCGGCGATGGTCTCGGCGGCCTTCGGCGAGATGGACGCCTCGGAGAACACCGCCGTCGCACCGGTGGCGCGGATGCGGTCGACGAGGTCGTCGATCTCTGCTGCACTCGGCTCGGCGTTGTCGTCGAAGCTCGGGATGACGCTGCCGACGAAGGTGATGTCGTAGGCGTCGATGAAGTAGGTGAACGCGTCGTGGTTCGTCACGAGCAGCCGTTCGGCGACGGGCACCGTCTCGACGTTCTCGGCGATCCACCGGTCGAGGGCGTCGAGCTTCGCCACGTACTCGGTCTCGTGCTGCGCGATGCGCTCGTCGTCGAGGCCCGCCACCGCACCGAGGCCGACCGCGATGTTGCGCGTCATCTCGGCGGCGAGCTCGGGGTCGGTCCAGATGTGAGGGTTGCCGTCGTGGCCGTCGGCCTCCGAGCCGCCCTCGGTGTCAGAGCCGGTCGAGTGGCCGTCGTCGCCGTGCTCGTCGTCGTTGTGCTCATCGGCGCTGTGTTCGTCGTCGCTGTGCTCGGCGTCGCCGTGCGCATCGTCGCCGTGCTCGTGGGTGCCGTGCAGTTCGATGCCCGTGCTCGCGTCGATCAGCACGCCGTCGAACCCCGACGCCTGCACGGCGTCGTCGACCCAGCTCTCGAGGCCACCCCCATTGACGACGAGCGCGTCGGCCTGCGCGAGCGCGAGCAGCTGCGCGGCAGAGGGGTCGAAGCTGTGGGCACTCTGGCCCGGCGAGAGCAGCTGCGTGACCTCGACGTCGTCGCCCACGAGTTCGCGCGTGAAGTCGCCCACCTGGGTCGTCGTCGCGACGATCTTCGGTGCGTCACTCGAGGCACTGGATGCCGGGGGCGCCGAGCACCCCGCGAGTGCGAGTGCCGCCGCGGCGAGCACGCCCGCGGCTCGCGTCACCCGCGCGGTCGCGCCGATCATCGAGGACGGGCGAGTGGCGGCACGGGTCGGAACTGGCATGGGTCAACGCTACGTCTTATTGATAATGATTGTCAACATCGTTCACCGGATGTTCGGCTGATCCTGTGGAGAGTTCTGGCGAGTGTCGTACCGACGTGCAAGAGTGAAGTACGTGGACACGACGACAGCCCCCCTCACGTTGCATCCGTTCACCGTCGCCGATGCCGAACGCGTGCTCTCGGGCGAGGTCGACCCCCATGACGAATGGGAGGGCGCCTACGCCTTCACCGACGAGCCCGAGTTGCTCGCCGAGTACGTGCGCACCGTGCAGCAGAACGGCGACCCGGCCCCCTTCGGGCCCTATCTCGTGCGGCGCGGTTCGAACGGCTCGGCCATCGGGGGAGTGAACCTCTTCGGTCCGCCCGGCGACGACGGCGCCGTCGAGTTCGCGTTCGGGCTCGTGCCCGCGGTGCGCGGCCAGGGCCTCTCGACGCACACCGTCGCGGCCGTCGTCGAACTCGCGCGCAACGCCGGCGTGGTCATCCTCCGCGCCGAGACCGAGGTGCCGAACCTGCCGGCCCGCCGGTCGCTCGAGGGTGTCGGATTCGCTCAGTCGTCGCGCACGACCGAGTCGATCACGTACGAGCTGCACCTGTAACCGGGCGAGCCGGTCACAGGTGGCGCAAGCCCAGCGCCTACTCGAGCAGCAGCGCCGGCTCCTCGATGATCGACGCGACGTCGGCGAGGAAGCGCGAGGCCACGTCGCCGTCGACCACACGGTGGTCGAACGACGCGCCGATCGTCGTGACGTACCGCGGCCGCACCTCGCCGTCGACGACCCACGGCTTCTGCTTGATCGTGCCGAGGGCGACGATCGCGACCTCGCCGGGGTTCAGGATCGGCGTGCCGGTGTCCATGCCGAAGACGCCGATGTTCGTGATCGTGATCGTGCCGCCCTGCATCTCGGCGGGCTGCGTCTTGCCCTCGCGCGCGGTCAGCGTGAGCTGCTCGAGCGCCGTCGCGAGCTCGACCATGGTCATCGCCTGCGCCTCTTTGACGTTCGGCACGATGAGTCCGCGCGGGGTCGCCGCGGCGATGCCGAGGTTCACGTAATTCTTGACGACGATCTCGGAATCGGTCCACTGGGCGTTCACCGTCGGGTTGCGTCGCACCGCCCAGATCATCGCCTTGGCCATGATGAGCAGCGGCGAGATGCGCACGCCCGCGTAGTCGGGTGAGGCCTTCAACCGTTTCAGGTACTCCATCGTGCGGGTCGCGTCGACATCGACGAACACGCTCACATGCGGCGCCTGGAATGCACTCTGCACCATGGCGCTCGCGATCGCCTTGCGCACGCCCTTGACGGGGATGCGCTCTTCGCGACCCGCCGGCAGCTCGGGCGTCTGGATGTTGCGGAAGACGCTCGCCTGGCTCGCCTCGCGGATCACGTCGTCGCGCGTGACGTCGCCGATCGGGCCGGTGGCGGCGACGCGCGACAGGTCGACGCCGAGGTCCTTCGCGAGTTTGCGAATCGGCGGCTTCGCAATGACCGGCACCTGTGCAGGCGGTCGTGACGGGGCTGCGGATGCTGCGGCGCCCGGCGTCGCGGCGGCCGCGGCGGTGTTCGTGGCCGACGGGGCCGGGGGAGCGGCGACTTGCGGGGCGAGGTGCCCATGCGCGCCGTCGCGAGCGGGGTGGCGACGACGACGGGTCGCGGCGGGACCCGAGCTGCCGTGCCCGACGAGCACGGCGCCGCTGCCCTCGGCCGCCTCTGCAGCCGCTGCGACCGGCGCGCGTCCGTAGATGGGCGCCGACTCGGCGACCGGCGCGCCGACGCCGGCGGGCCCCGCGACGTCACTCGCGGTGACCCCGGCCGGCCCGGCGGGCGCGTCGGAGTCGGGCTCCGCGACATCCGTCTGGATCACCAGGATCGGCGTGCCGACGTCGACGGTGCTGCCCTCGTCGACGAGCAGTGCCGAGACGACGCCCTCGAAGGCGCTCGGCAGCTCGACGAGCGATTTCGCCGTCTCGATCTCGACGAAGACCTGGTCGAGGCTGATGCGATCGCCGGGCGCGACGCGCCACTGCACGATCTCGGCCTCGGTCAGACCCTCGCCGACATCGGGGAGTGGGAATCGGATCTCGCTCATATCTGTGCCTTCTTCTCGTCGCCGAGTGTTAACGATCCGCGCAGCGGCTGGCGCCCTACCCACATCACTGGCCGCGCACCGTTAATAACACTCGGCGACGGAGTCGTGGCGAGGACGGGCATGGCGCGGGCGGTCGGCATGGTCAGTACGCCAGGGCACGGTCGACGGCCTCGAGCACCCGGTCGGGGCTCGGCAAGTACTCGGTCTCGACCGCGGCCGGGGGGAACGGTGTGTCGAAGCCCGAGACCCGCAGCACCGGCGCCTCGAGCGAGTAGAACGCCCGCTCGGCGACCGTCGCGGCGATCTCCGATCCGACGGAGACGTTGCCGTACGCCTCTTGCGCGACCACGAGCCGGCCCGTGCGGTGCACCGAGTCGAGCAGTGGCCCGTAGTCGATGGGGGAGAGCGAGCGCAGGTCCACGACCTCGATGCTCGTGCCCTCTTCGGCCGCGACGTCGGCGGCCTGCAGCAGCGTCGCGATCATCGCGCCGTGGCCGACGACGGTGACATCGGTGCCCTCGCGCATGACTCGGCTGGCGTGCAACGGCAAGCCCGAGTGATCGAGGTCGACGGGGCCCTTGGGCCAGTACCGGCTCTTCGGCTCGAAGAAGAGCACGGGGTCGTCCGAGCGGATCGCCTCTTGGATCATCCAGTACGCGTCATGCGGGTTCGACGGGCTCACCACTCGCAGACCCGGGGTGTGCGCGAAGTACGCCTCGGGGCTCTCTTGGTGGTGCTCGATCGAACCGATGTGCCCGCCGTAGGGCACGCGGATCACGACGGGCATCGAGAGACTGCCCGAGTGCCGCAGCGTCTGGCGTGCGAGCTGCGTCGTGATCTGGTTGAACGCCGGGAAGATGAAGCCGTCGAACTGGATCTCGATGACCGGGCGGTACCCGCGCATCGCGAGCCCGATCGCGGTGCCGACGATGCCCGACTCGGCGAGCGGAGTGTCGAGCACGCGCTTCTCGCCGAACTCGGCCGAAAGGCCCTCGGTCACGCGGAAGACGCCGCCGAGCGGCCCGATGTCTTCGCCCATGAGCAGGACCTTCTCGTCGGCGCGCAGCGCCTCGCGAAGGCCGGCGTTGATGGCCTTCGCCATCGAGAGCGTCTGCACGCCGCGCACCGGCGCGTCGCCCGTCGAGGGCGCGTCGCCCGAGGCATCCGTCGTCATCTGGGTCTCCGGTTTCTCGGCACTGTCTGCGACCGTGCGCGCGCTCATGCCGCGCCCCCTGCCGGGTTCTCGAACGAGCTCTCGAAGCCCTGGAGCCACGCGGACTGCTCGACCATGAGCGGGTGCGGTTCGCTGTAGACGTGCTCGAAGATCACCTCGCGCGTCGGCGCCGGCAGTTCGAGGGCGCGTCGCCGCAGGTCGGCGGCGATGTCGTCGGCCTCGGTGTCGACGTCGGCGAAGAACGAAGCGGATGCCCCGCGGCCCTCGAGCCACGTGCGGTACCGCGTGATCGGGTCACGCTGCCGCCAGTACGCCACCTCGTCGTCGGTGCGGTACTTCGTGGGGTCGTCGGCGGTGGTGTGGGCGCCCATGCGATAGGTGAGGGCCTCGATGAGGCTCGGGCCGACGCCGGCGCGCGCCTCTTCGAGCGACTGCCGGGTGACGGCGTAGCTCGCGAGCACGTCGTTGCCGTCGACGCGCACTCCCGGGATTCCGAAGCCACCGCCGCGCAATGCCAAGGGGCTGCGCGACTGCCGGGCGACCGGCACCGAGATCGCCCACTGGTTGTTCTGGATGAAGAAGACCTGCGGTGTCTGGTAGCTCGAGGCGAAGACGAGCGCTTCGTTCGCGTCGCCCTCTGAAGTGGAGCCGTCGCCGTAGTACACGAGCACCGCGGCATCCGTCTCTGGATCGCCCGTCGCGGTCGCGCCGTCGAACTGCAGGCCCATCGCGTACCCCGTGGCGTGCAGGGTCTGCGCGGCGAGCACGAGCGTGTAGAGGTGGAAGTTGCCGTTCTCCTCGGGGTTCCAGCCGCCGAGGGTGGCGCCGCGCAGCAGTGCGAAGACGCAGGCGAGGTCGAGGCCGCGGATCATGCCGACGACGTGCTCGCGGTACGACGGGAACAGATGGTCTTGCGGGCGGGCCGCGTGCGCCGAACCCACCTGCGCCGCCTCCTGCCCGTGACTCGGCACCCATAGTGCGAGCTGGCCCTGCCGCTGCAGGTTGGCACCGGCGATGTCGACGCGGCGCGAGACCGCCATGTCGCGGTAGAAACGCTCGAGTTCGGCGTCGCTCAATGCCTCGACGAGAGGGAGGTACGCCTCGGCTTCGGGGGAGGGGCGGAGTTCGCCCTCAGGGGTCAGGAGCTGGACCGTCGGTGCGGTGAACTCTCTTTCGCGGGCTGCCACCGTTCCACGCTACTCGCTACTCGGGGTGCCCTTCTTGTGAACGCGGCACAAGCTCACCCAAAATCGTGAGGAGGATCTCCACAGATTCTTCTTCGCCGATCGAGATGCGAATGCCCTCGGGCGCGAAGGCGCGCGTCACGAGTCCGGCCTCGAACAGGGCGTCGGCGACGGCCGTCGTCGCCGTGCCGGCGGGCAGCCAGATGAAGTTGCCCTGCGCCTGCGGAATCGGCCAGCCCTGTGCGACGAGCCCCTCGCGCACCCGGTCGCGTCGCTCGGCGATCACCGCGACGCGCTCGAGCAGTTCGGCCTCTGCGGCGGCCTCGAGCGACGCGATCGCCGCGGCCGACGACGCACCCGTGACGCTCAGCGGAATGATCGTGGCGCGCGCTGCATCGAGGATCTCGACCGGTCCGATCGCGTAGCCGACCCGCAGCCCGGCGAGGCCGTAGGCCTTCGAGAAGGTGCGCAGCACCACGAGGTTGGGGTGGCGGCCGAGCAGGGCGCGGCCGTCGACGGGGGAGCCCTCGGCACCGGATGCCTCGTGGTCGACGAATTCGATGTACGCCTCGTCGAGCAGCACGAGAAGATCCGACGGCACCTTCGCCATGAAGTCGTCGAACTCCTCGGCCGTCACGACGACCCCGGTCGGGTTGTTCGGCGAGCAGACGATGACGACGCGCGTGCGGTCGGTGATCGCGGCGGCCATGGCGTCGAGATCGTGACCGTGGTCGGCCCGGTTCGGCACCTGCACGCTCGTCGCGCCCGAGACGGTGACGAGTCCCGGGTAGGCCTCGAACGAGCGCCACGAGTAGACGACCTCGTCGCCGGGCGCGGCTGCGGCCTGGATGAGCGCCGCGAGCAGGGCGACCGAACCGCCGCCGATGAGCACCTCGTCGGCCGTCACCCCGAACCGCTCGGCGAGCCGTTCGCGCAACGCGAGCGCCGTGGCATCGGGATAGCGGTTGAGCTGGAGCGTGGTCGCGGCGACGGCCTCGACGACCGAGGGCAGCGGGTCGAAGGGGTTCTCGTTGCTCGAGAGCTTGAAGCCGTCGGCGGGCGCCGGGCGGCCCTGGCGGTACGGCGGAAGGGCGGCGATCTCGGGGCGCAGGCGTACGCGCGCCCCCGTGGGCTCCGGTGCGGTCACGAATTCCACCGTACCCCTTCGCCCGTCTGGTGCAGGAGTCTGCCAAGGTGGAGGCATGCGGTTCATCGTCAAGGTCATCGTCATCGCACTCGCCCTCTGGCTGACCACGCTCATCGTCTCGGGCGTCAACGTCGTGCCCTACGAAGACACCGAGCTCGCGACCGTGCTCACCTACCTGCTCGTCGCGCTGATCTTCGGGCTCGTGAACGCGATCATCGGCACCTTCATCAGGATCGTCGCCTTTCCGCTCTACGTGCTGACCCTCGGCCTCATCTCGTTCATCGTCAACGGCCTGCTGCTGTTGCTCGTCGACTGGATCAGCGACCTCATGGGCTTCGGCCTCGTGATCGAGAGCTTCTGGTGGGGCGTGCTCGGCGCGCTCGTGCTCGGACTCATCAGCTGGCTCATCGGCCTCGTGCTGCGCCCGTCGTCGAAGGTCTGACGTCGCGGGTCGCCACCCACTCGCTCATCTCGCCCGTGGCGCCCGTGCTGCCGCCGGTGAATTCGGCGACCGTCTCGCGGAACTCGACGAGCCGCTGCTCCTCCGAGGCGTCGATGAGCGCTGCCGTCTCCTGGTAGCGCACGAGCAGGTGGGCGGGCAGCACGTCGTCGTACTCGCCACCCGCTTCGAGCACGCTTCGAGAGACGGTGAGGCGATCGGGTGATGGATGTCCCCACCCGCCGGTCGCCGGCACCAGATCCTCCTCGTGCTCGACCGAGAGCAGCGGCACGCCCTCACGCAGCTCGGCCGAGGCGACGGGTCCGCCGAGGTTGACCGCCGCGACCACGTTGAGCTCGGGGTCGCCCGCGAGGGTCGCCGCGACGATGCCGCCGCCCGAGTGCCCGATCGGGATGAGCGGGTCCCCGGGCTGCATGCCCGCCTCGGCGAGCGCCTGGCGCACGGCGCGTTCGACCGCAGCGGAGTCGGCGCCCGCCACTCGCTGCTCGTCGATCGGCGAGTCGTCGGCGATGCCGTACAGGTTGCTCGTCATGTCGTTCGTCTGGGCGCCCGCGGTCATGGTGAAGTCGACCGTGCCGCCGATGTAGACGACCCATCTCGGGTCGGACTCGGTGCCGTAGCGCTCGACGCGCACTTGCGCGGCGTCGTCGGATTGCGGGATGCGATCGGCGAGGTCGGCGATGCCGGTCGGGGCGGCGACCTCGGTCGGGCGGTCGGCCGTGCGCTTCACGTGCACCGGGCCGTCGACGAGCACGCGGCTGCCGGTGACGGCGCCGAGCCGGCCGGTCGCACCGAGCAGCATCGACGCAAGCGCGGGCGCGTGGATGCCCGCCCCGATGGCGAGGCTGATCGCGGGGTCGCCGGGCAAGTGCAGCGCACCCAGGAGACTCTCGTCGATGGAGTCGGCCGCTGAGCGCACCGCGCGGACGAAGGCCGGATCCGACAGGAGCTGCCGGATGCCCGCGACCCAGTCTTCGAGCGGGCTGCGCCAACCCAGCGCGTGAGCGCCAGACCATGCGGCTCCGATCGTGATCGCCCCGAGGATCCACCACGGCCAGGTGGCCCCGACCACCCACGCGAGCTGCGTACCGCCGAGGCGCCAGAGCGCGTCGACGGTGCGTTCGGCGAGGCCGTACCGTTCGGCGCTCGCCATCAGCGAGTCGCGCAGTGATGTCGCGTCGCCCTCGGCGAACCTCAGGCATTGTCGCGCGAGAGCGATCCCCCAGTTGGGCGAGCTCTGATCTGCGTGCGGCGATGCCGTCGGCTCGGCGAGATCGAGCTGGTGCACGCCGACTTCGATGACGCGAAGGCGGTCGCGCCAGTCGGCCAGGGTCGCCTCGGTTCCTCCCAGCCGGGCTGCGTCGGCGAACAACTCGTCGGTCGCGACCGCCGTCGTGCCGCCGCCGCTGACGATCAGTGCGTCGCCCACGAGGCATCCGTTCGCTGCACCGACCGCACTGTCGACGTCGGCAGGCCGAGTGCCGCCTGCTGTATCGCGAACTGTTCCTCCATGCGTCGAATGCGGTCGATGAGCGCCCGCTCCGCATCGGCGAGTTGGTCACGCGTGCCGATCACGAGCGTGCGCAGCCGGTCGAGGGCCTGCGCGTAGCCGTCGGCCGCGGCCGAACGCCAGGCGCCCGTCGACGGCGGCACGAGTCGATGAGCGGACTCCTGCACGTCGGCGTTGAGTGACTGCAGCATGCGCAGGCACGCGCGAGCGTCTTCGATGCGTGCTTCGGTGACCGGGCTGCCCTTGACGGCGAGCGGGTACGGATCGGAATCGAGCATGCGACGAGTCTGGCCACTCGGGCTCGGCGCACTTCGGCGTCGGAGCCGATCGGTGTTCAACACGAACTCACCCGCACCTGTGGAGGAGAAGTGCCGTCAGTCGCCCTCACTGCGCGCTCGACCGCCAAGCGTGTCTCCCCTCGAATCGGGGCTGTGGGATCGCCCGCGGTCGGCCACAATGGAACCCATGACGCGAGCGGATTCCGCGGGGGACGCGCCGCCGTTCCGTGTGTCCTTCGTGTGCACCGGCAACATCTGCCGCTCTCCGATGGCCGAGGTCGTGTTGCGTGCACACGCAGAGCGGGCGGGGCTGAGCGACCGGCTGGCGATCGAGTCGGCCGCGACCGGCGACTGGCACGTCGGCGAGCCCGCCGACCAGCGCACGATCGACGCCCTCGACCGCGCCGGATACGACGGGCGCCACCATCGGGCTCGTCAGTTCGAGGCATCCGATTTTCCGCGACTCGACCTCGTCATCGCCTTCGACCGCGGTCAGGCCCGCATTCTGCGCAACTGGGCGCCGGCGACGATCGAAGAGGAGAAGGTGCGGATGCTGCTCGAATTCGGGCCCGACGCGGGCGAACTCTCCGACGTGCCCGACCCCTACTACTCCGACGCGGCGATGTTCGATCGAGTCCTTGAGATGATTGAACGGTCGACGTCGGCGCTCTTCCGGCAACTCGCACCAGCACTCAGACAAGGAATCCGATGACTTCGCTGCCTCCCCAGCCGCTCAGCCCCCTCGACGGTCGCTACCGCTCGGCGGTCGGAGAGCTCGGCGAGCACCTCTCAGAGGCCGGCCTCAACCGGGCGCGCGTGCACGTCGAGGTCGAGTGGCTGATCGCCCAGACCGATCGCGGATTCTTCGGCACCTCCCCGCTGACCGACCACCAGAAGGCGAGCCTGCGCCAGGTCGTGACCGACTTCGGCCAGCCCGACATCGACGAGCTCGCGGGCCTCGAGGCCACGACCCGGCACGACGTCAAGGCCGTCGAGTACTACGTGCGCCGCCGCCTCAGCGACCTGGGCCTCGACGCCATCGCCGAACTCACGCACTTCGCCTGCACGAGCGAAGACATCAACAACCTCTCCTACGCCATCACCGTGCGCGACGCGGTGCAGGGCGTCTGGCTCCCGAAGTACCGCGCCGTGATCGAGACGATCGAGACCCTCGCTCGCGAGCACCGGGATGCCTCGATGCTCTCGCGCACGCACGGCCAGCCGGCGACGCCGTCGACCATGGGCAAGGAACTCGCGGTCTTCGCGTACCGCCTGCGCCGCATCGAGCGCCAGATCGAGGCGACCGAATACCTCGGAAAGTTCTCGGGCGCGACCGGCACGTTCTCGGCGCACGTCGTGGCTGCCCCGGATGTCTCGTGGCCGTCGGTTTCGCGCGAATTCGTCGAGTCGCTCGGGCTCACGTGGAACCCGCTCACCACCCAGATCGAGTCGCACGACTGGCAGGCCGAACTCTACGCGCGGATCTCGCACGCGAACCGCGTGCTGCACAACCTCGCGACCGACATCTGGACCTACATCTCGCTCGGTGTCTTCCGCCAGATCCCCGCGCCCGGCGCGACGGGCTCGTCGACGATGCCGCACAAGGTCAACCCGATCCGCTTCGAGAACGCCGAGGCGAACCTCGAGCTCTCGAGCGCATTGCTCGACTCGCTCGCCGCGACCCTCGTGACCTCGCGCATGCAGCGCGACCTCACCGACTCGAGCGCGCAGCGCAACATCGGCGTCGGCTTCGGGCACTCGATGCTCGCCCTCGACAACATCCAGCGCGGACTCGGCGAGATCGACCTCGACCTCGCGGTGCTCGCCGCCGACCTCGACGGCAACTGGGAGGTGCTCGGCGAGGCGATCCAGACGGTGATCCGCGCGGAGGTCGTCGCCGGCCGCTCGACGATCGCCGACCCCTACGCCATGCTGAAGGAGCTCACCCGCGGCAAGCGCGTCGGCGCCGCCGAGCTCGCCGAGTTCGTGAACGGGCTCGAGATCGGGGATGCCGCGAAGCAGCGCCTGCTCGCGCTCACGCCGGGCTCGTACACGGGCATCGCCTCGGAGCTCGTCGACCGCCTCGGCTGACGCTCACTCGTCCCGCGCCCGCGCCCCGCGCCCCGCGCCGGGGTTGTGCCGAGTTGCACGATGATTTGCGCGGCACGCCGGTGCGCACCGGCGTGCCGCGGGGATCGTCGTGCAACTCGCGAATCGCGCGAGCGGCGAGCGGCGAGCGGCGAGCGGCGAATCGGCCCCTAGCGCGCGGGCCCGTCCGACGGCGGGGCATCCGTTGCCGGCGGGTCGTCGCCCGCGATCTCGGCCGACTCCTCGGCGTTGGGCTTGATCGCCATCTGCAGCAGCGCGAGCGTCACGAGCACGACGATGAACACGCCGCCCGCGCCGATGAGCGAGAGGGTCCAGTCGCGCGTCGCCATGAGCGCGATCGCACCGACGAAGATGGCGGCGATCGCCGCGCCGCCCACGTACTCGGCGGGGCGAAGCAGGTCGCGCCGGCTCGGCTTGTACTCGCCGGGGGTGTTGGTCACGAGGTCTGCTCCGTTCGGGGTGCGTCGGGCGCGACATCCGCTGAGCCGGCGGCCCACTTCAGCGAGAACCCGCCGATGAGCAGGTAGACGCCGAGGATGACGAGATAGCCGCCGAGCAGGCCGACCGCGGTGACGGCATCGAGCGGAATGGCGAGGAAGACGAGCGCGAGGATCGCGGTGAACGCGCCCGCGGCGATCCAGTCGCGTGCTGCCGCCGAGCGGCCACGGGCGCGCAGGCCGGCGAAAAGCTCGAGGATGCCGGTGATGGCCGCCCACACGCTCACGAGGTAGAGCAGGAACGGCAGGCCGCCAGGCACGGTCAGCGCGAGCAGGCCGGCGGCGACGGTCACCACGGCCGCGATCACGAAGAACGAGCGGATGCCGCGCTCCGATGTGAATCGCAGGGTCAACGCCCCCGTGACGAGGCCCGACACCACGGCCCAGAGACCGAAGACGAGCAGGCCGAACTCGGGGGAGTGGTTCGGCGAGAACGTGATCGCGGCAGCGGGCACGAGTGCCAGGATGCCGCGGACGACCGGGACGACCCAATAGCGGGCGCCTTCGGGAGCGGCTGCGATGGCCACTTGACCTCTTTCACATCGGTTGGGGTACCGATCCATCCTACGCGGCGGCCAGAGGCGTCACAGCGCCCGCAAGATGTCCTCCACCCTCGCCTTCGCGTCGCCGAAGAGCATCTGCGCGTTGTCGCGGTGGAAGAGCGGGTTCGCCACCCCGGCGTAGCCGGCCGACATCGAGCGCTTGAAGACGATGACGTTGCCCGCCTCCCACACCCTCAGTACGGGCATGCCGGCGATGGGGCTGCCTGGGTCTTCGGCGGCCGACGGGTTGACCGTGTCGTTCGCCCCGATCACGAGCACGACCGACGTCGAGGCGAAGTCGTCGTTGATCTCGTCCATCTCTTCGACGATGTCGTAGGGCACCTTCGCCTCGGCGAGCAGCACGTTCATGTGCCCGGGCAACCGGCCGGCGACGGGGTGGATGCCGAAACGCACCTCGACACCGCGCTCGCGCAACCGGCTCGTCAGTTCGGCCACGGGGTACTGCGCCTGCGCCACGGCCATGCCGTAGCCCGGGGTGATGATCACCGACGTGGCATCGCGCAGCAGCTCCGCGGCATCCTCTGCGCCGATCTCGCGAACCTCGCCCACCTCGTCGCCGTCACCCGACGATGTGGGCGCGGCGATGCCGAAGCCGCCTGCGATGACCGAGATGAACGAGCGGTTCATGGCCTTGCACATGATGTACGACAGGTAGGCACCCGAGGAGCCGACGAGCGCACCGGTCACGATGAGCAGGTCGTTGTTCAGCAGGAAGCCCGCCGCGGCCGCCGCCCAGCCCGAGTAGCTGTTCAGCATCGAGATGACGACCGGCATGTCGCCGCCGCCGATGGAGGCGACGAGGTGCCAGCCGAGCGCGAGGGCGAGCGCGGTGACGACCACGAGCAGCCACAGCTCGGGCGTGATGACGTACCAGACGGTCAGCACGACGAAGGCGACGAGGGCCCCGAGGTTCAGCACGTTCTTGCCGGGCAGCATGAGCGGCGCCGACGACATGCGCGCCGAGAGCTTCAGGAACGCGACGATCGAGCCCGTGAACGTCACGCCGCCGATGAAGACGCCGATGAAGACCTCTGCGTGGTGGATGTCGAGGAGGGCTCCGCTCATGCCGCTGACCTCGAGGGCGCCGTTCCAGCCGACGAGCACGGCGGCGAGGCCGACGAAGCTGTGCAGCAACGCGATGAGCTCGGGCATGCCCGTCATCGCGACGACACGGGCACGCCAGAGGCCGATGGCACCGCCGATCAGCACGGCGACGACGAGCAGGATGAGCGCGGTCGTCGTCTGCGGCTCGCCCCAGGCGCCCGCGAACGTCGCGTACACGGTGGCGACGAGCGCGATCGTCATGCCGGCGATGCCGTAGCCGACACCGGCTTTGGCGGTGTCGTGTCGGCTGAGCCCAGCGAGGCTCATGATGAAGAGCAGCGCCGCGACGATGTAGGCGGCTCCGGCGATCGACGCCGGGGTCAGCAGGGCCTCAGCCACGGTCGGCTCCAGTCTTGGCGTTGTCGGCGGCTCCGCGGGCGGGCGCTCCGGCGGAGAACATCGCGAGCATACGTCGGGTCACGGCGAAACCGCCGAAGATGTTGATGCTGGCCAGCAGCACGGCGACGGTCGCGATGATCTGCACGACGAGCACGTCGCTCGTGATCTGCACCAGGGCGCCGACGATGATGATGCCCGAGATCGCGTTCGTCACGCTCATGAGCGGCGTGTGCAGCGCGTGGGCCACCTTGCCGATCACGTAGAAGCCGACGACGACCGCGAGCACGAGCACTGTGAAGTGCTGCGGCAACGGCGGAGGCGCGATCGCGTTCACGCCGAAGAGCAACGCGATGCCGATCGCGATGAGCACGACCCGCTTCACGGGCGACATGGGCCGCTTCGGTTCCGGTGCGGCTGCGGCATCCTTCGCGCCGATAGCCTGCGAAGCGGATGCCGCGGCTCCCGCTGCCGCCGAAACCTGCACCGGGGGCGGCGGCCAGGTGACGGCGCCGTCTCTCGCGACGGTGACCGACCGCTGCACGACGTCGTCGAAGTCGAGCACGAGCTCGCCGTCTTTCGCGGGTGTGAGGAGCTTCACGAGGTTCACGACGTTCGTGCCGTAGAGCTGCGAGGCCTGCGTGGGCAGGCGCGAGGCGAGGTCGGTGTAGCCGAGGATCACGACGCCGTTCGGCGTGACGATGCGCTCGCCCGCGACGGAGCCCTCGACGTTGCCGCCCATGCCCGCCGCCATGTCGACGATGACGCTGCCCGACTTCATGCTCGCGACATCGGCCGCGGTGATGAGTCGGGGCGCTGCACGACCCGGGATGAGCGCCGTCGTGATGATGATGTCGACGTCGGCCGCCTGCTCGGAGTAGATCTCGGCGGCGCGCCGATCGTAGTCTTCGCTCGTCGCCTTGGCGTAGCCGTCGGTCGACTGCTCGACCTCGACCTCGACCTTCAGGTACTCGCCGCCGATCGACTTGACCTGGTCGGCGACCTCGGGCCGCGGGTCGGTGGCCCGCACGATCGCGCCGAGGCTCGACGCCGCGCCGATCGCGGCGAGGCCGGCGACCCCGGCACCCGCGACGAGCACCTTGGCGGGCGGCACCTTGCCGGCCGCGGTGACCTGGCCCGTGAAGAACCGGCCGAACTCGTGCGCCGCCTCGACGACGGCACGATACCCGGCGATGTTCGCCATCGAGCTGAGCACATCCATCGACTGGGCGCGCGAAATACGCGGCACGGCGTCCATCGCGAGCGCCGTGACGCCACGCGCGGCGAGCGCCTCGAGCAGCTCGGGCTTGAACGCGGGGGCGAGCAGCGCGATGAGCGTCGCGCCGGGGGCGAGCAGCGCGATCTCGGCCTCGGTCGGTGCGTTGACCTTCAGCACGAGATCGCTCGCGAAGGCGGCGACGCCGTCGACGACTTCGGCTCCCGCCGCGACGTACGCGTCGTCGGGGAAGGCCGACCGCGCTCCAGCGCCGGCCTCGACGACGACCACGTAGCCGAGGGCGATCAACTGCTTCGCGGTCGCCGGGGTGGCGGCGACTCTCGTCTCGGGATGCTGCTCGGTGACGACCCCGATGCGCGTCATACGGTGCTCCTCTTGCGTCTCTTCTTCGAAAGCGCTCGGCTTCTTCATCGAAGCGGCCGCCCTGTGGCGACACGTCCGCCCAGCGTAGAGCGCCCGCACGACATCGCGGAGCAATTCCGCCGGAATAAAAGGCGAAGGATCGCCCGATCTTCCGCCTGGCGAAAACTTGTCGGTGCAGTGAGCCCGTCGACCCGTGGTCGATCGGCGCCGGTCGCGCCCCCGCTCGATGATCGAGCACGGCGTTCTAGTATCGGACGCATGACACCAGACACCCGCGCGGCCCAGGCCGGCTCGCAGACCCTGAGCCGCGGCATCCGGATTCTGGAGATCCTCGCCGACGCCGACCGCAGCCTCTCGATCGACGAGGTCGCCGCCGCGCTCGGCGTGCACCGCTCGGTCGCCTACCGGCTCGTGCGCACGCTCGAGCACCACGGCCTCGTCACGCGCGACGCGGCCGGGCGGCTCATGCTCGGCACCGGGCTCGCGGCCCTCGCCTCGGGTGTCGCACGCGACTTGCAGCATCTCGCGCTGCCCGAGCTCAACGCGGTCGCCGACGAGCTCGGCATGACGTGCCTGCTCGCCGTGCTCGCCGATGCCGACGAGGCGGTGACGCTCGTGAGCGCTTCGCCGCGGCAGTCGGTCGCGGTGGTGTCGTACCGACCGGGGCACCGGCATCCGATCACGCGCGGCGGCCCGGGCAAGGCGATCCTGCTGAGCCTGCCCGAGAGCGCCTGGCCGGCCGAGGTGCCCGAGGGGCTTCGCGCCGAGATCGCCGAGAGCCGTCGCCGCGGATACGCGCTGAGCCACGACGAGGTCGTGCCGTCGCTCGGCTCGGTCGCGGTGCCGCTCGTGCTGCCGGGGCAGCCGCCGGCGTCGATCGCGGTGATCCACGTGTCGTTCGCGCGGCCCGAGGCCGAGATCGCCGAACGCCTGCAAGCCGCCGCCGAGGCGGTGACGCGGGCGTACGGCGGGTGAGCCGGTCTCGGTGGTCGAGTAGCGAGCGAAGCGAGCGTATCGAGACCGGGTGCCAGGTCTCGATACGGCGCTGGCGCGCCTACTCGACCACCGGGGAGGCGCGCCTACTCGACCACCGGGCCGCGCGGCAGCATGACGCCGGTGAAGAACGCGGCGAGCTCGGCACGGGCGCCGAGCGGCAGCACGTGCGCGACGTACTGGTCGGGCCGCACCACGACGACGACCCCGCCGCGGTCGAGCCCGCGCGCCTCGAAGACGTCGTCGCGCGGGTCGGTCGCGTAGACCTTCTCGTAGTCGGTCAGCCCGAGCGGCCCGCTCTTCGGCAGGAACACCGGTGGCACTTCGCCGAGCCCGACCTCGAGGTGCGGCTGCTGATAGACGACCTTCACATCGAACACGCTGTCGAGGTCGGCGCCCGTCGACGTGAACGCACGAATCGGTGAGTCGGATGCCTCGTGCATCCAGTTCGCCCAGTCGGCCAGCGCCGTTCCGTGCAGGGCGGGCGCCGCGGCATCCGCGAATGCATAGATGCGCCACCGGCCGTCGGCCCGGTGGTGGTGGCCGAGGTGCACCGGATTGCCGTCGCAGACCCGTTCGACCGGCGCCGACCTGAAGCGCTTGCCGATCGGATACCCGGTCGCGAGCGCCTGGTGCTCGGCCGAACCGATGATGAGCGAGGGCTCGTACTGCGTCATGAAGCCTGCGGGGAACTCGAAGGTGCGCAGGTAGAACTCCTCGAGCTCGGCCGGGTCGCCGAGGTCTTCGGGCTTGGTCGCCATGAGCGTCGACCACTCGCGGTCGAAGTCGATGAGGTTCTTCGCGACGACGTGGCGCTCGGCGTGATACGTCTCGAGCAGGGCGGAATGGGCGCGGCCGTCGAGCACGTGACCGAGCTTCCAGCCGATGTTCCAGCCGTCTTGCATCGAGACGTTCATGCCCTGGCCGGCCTTGGCGCTGTGGGTGTGGCAGGCGTCGCCCGTGATGAAGACGCGCGGCGAACGGGTGCCCTGCTCGTCGAGGGGCACGTCGTCGAAGCGGTCGGTCACGCGGTGGCCGACCTCGTAGACCGAGTGCCACGGAACGTCCCGCACGTCGAGCGTGTAGGGGTGCAGGATGTCGTTGGCCTTCGCGATGATCTGGTCGAGCGTGGTCTGGCGCACCGCGCCGTGGTCGTTTTCGGGCACCTCGCCGAGGTCGACGTACATGCGGAAGAGGTGCCCGCCCTCGCGCGGGATGAGCAGGATGTTGCCTGCCTCGGACTGGATCGAGCACTTCGTGCGGATGTCGGGGAAGTCGGTGACGGCGAGCGTGTCCATGACGCCCCAAGCGTGCTGCGACTGGCCGCCGATGTGCTGGGCCCCGATGGACTCGCGCACCTTGCTGCGTGCGCCGTCAGCGCCCACGACGTACTTGGCGCGCACCGTGCGGCGCTCGCCCGTGAGCCGGCCGCCGAGCGGCACGGCGTGCGAGGCGTCGCCCGCGCCGACCCCGACGCCCGTGACGCGCTCGAGCGTGACGGTCACGGGGTACTCGGTCTCGCCCGGGGCGCCGGGTTCGCCGGGAACGTCGGGCTGGGCCACCTCGAGCCCGACGAACTCCCACCCGTAGTCGGGCGTGATGCGCGCGGGGGAGTTGTGCGCGAACTCGGCGAAGTAGTCGAGCACGCGTGCCTGGTTCACGATGAGGTGCGGGAATTCGCTGACGTGCGCCGGGTCGTCGGGCGTGACCGAGGCGCGGTGGATGTTCCGGGGGTTGCCGGGTTCTGGCTTCCAGAACGCCATCTCGGTGATGCGATACGCCTCGGCGATGATGCGCTCCGCGAAGCCGAAGGCCTGGAAGGTCTCGACGCTGCGCGCCTGGATGCCGTCGGCCTGCCCGATCGCAAGACGCCCGGGGCGGCGCTCGACGAGGCGCGTGACGACACCGGGGAACTGCGCGAGCTGCGCGGCCGCGACCATGCCGGCCGGGCCGGAGCCCACGATGAGCACGTCGACCTCGTCGGGCAGTTCGTCGGGACGATCGAGGCCGACGCCGGCGGCGGGCTGCACGCGAGGGTCACCTGACACATAGCCGTAGTGGTGGAACTGCACAGCTTCTCCTCACTGCTCTGTGGGCACGCCCTCGTGGGGCTGAGCCCGCACCGTCGTGTTCGATAATCGAATGCACCATTCTCATATCGCGCAGTTAGTGTAAACCCGCGGTTGTGCGTCCGCCAAGTCCCGGGTGATGTCGGCCCACCCCTGTGGAGAGTCACGCTGCTCGCGCAGGCCCGCGCGTAGGGTGGTCGAACCGCTGCGGCGCCGCCACGGGCGCTGATTCGAACGACGAGGTTCCCGATGAGATCACCCAGAACCACCGCGCCGCTTCTGCTCGCGCCGCTCCTGCTCGCACTCGCGCTGTCGGCCTGCACCGCGAGCCCCGCTTCGGGGATCGCCACGACACCTCCGACGACCGCACCCCCGGCCGATGCGGCCGGAGATATGCTGCCCGACCCTGATGCGCCGCACGCCTGCGGTCAGGTGAGCGCGCTCGAGGGCATTCGGTACCGCTCCGACTGGCAGCACGATCAGGGGCTCATCGATGACATCGCGTACGCCTCGCGGGTCGCGGCGCTCGAGGACAGCTGGACGTACATGGTCGCCGGCCTCACCGACATCTCGCCGAGCATCAACGATGCCAAGAAGGCCGTCGCCGAAGGCGGCATCAGTCGAGAGAACGATGCGTTCCAACTCGCCGTCGGCGAGATCGCGCTGGCATGCGACGAGGCGGGATCACTCGTCAGCATCAGCGCGCTTCCCGGGCAGGGCGGCTGAACGGTCGCTCACGCTCCGGCTCGCTCCAGGCCGCGTCTCACCCTGCACCGACAGTGTCCGACGCAGGGACAGCAGTGACCTGCGGCCACCAGCACCGCACGGCCGTGCGATATCGCCGGAACTCGTCACCGAACCTCGCCTCCAGGTCGGCCTCTTCGTGCGGCCTCACCGCGTAGTTCCACACGAACGATCCGAGGATCGCATACGCGACGACCAGCCAGGAAGAGAGGATGAGCCCGACCGCCACGCCCTGCACGAACCCCGAGATCGCCATCGGATTGCGGACGTATCGATACGGTCCGGCGATGACGAGACGATTCGGCATCGCCGCCGGCAACGGCGTGCCGGCGCCCCTCGTCGCCATCGCCGCGGCCGACCAGATTCCCAGCGCGCTCGCGAGCAGGAGCACTGCGAGCCCTGCGATCCGGATGGATGGCTGGAACTCGACGGCGAGGTCCCAGCGCTGCTCGAGGCGGCCGATGACCAGTGGGCCGACCACGAGGAACAGCCCCCAGAACACGATGATCTGGGCCGCAGTGCTGGCGGCGTGCACCCTCGCGCCGGCCTGCGCATCGGCGGGCGCGAAGGCGAAGGGGCCGATGAGCATCCACTCGGTCGGCACCCGCCCGAGAATCAGGAGGCACGAGGCGAGGACCGAGGCGCCGGCCGCGGCGGCCATGAAGAGCACGCCCCATCCCGCCTCCGACGTGATGGCCGCGTGCCCGGCGAGGGCGACCGTGACGGCGATGGTCCATCCGGTGGCCACGACAGCGCCGAACCGAAGCCCGAACGCGGCCGCCGCGGAGGCGCCGACGAAGAGCGGCACGTCCAAGACGGCGACCATGACAGGGTCGAGCCCGCCGAGCGTCGCCTCACGCACGGTGGGCACCAGGAACACCGCGACCCACCACGCAGCGCCGGCGATCGCCTGCACGGCGAAGTACCTTCGACCCCAGCGCATGGGCATACGGTACACCGGGACCGAGCCGTGGCCGTCACGGTTCGTGATCGCCCGAAGCTAGGCTTCGAGCGTGACTCAGTCGAACGCGCGCCCCAAGATCGTCATCACGAGCGTCGAGTCCGCGCCGGCGGATCTCGCGGAACAACTGCCCGTGCACGCCGAGCTCGTGCGGATCCTTCCCGGGCCCGATCGACCCGACTACAGCCTCGCCATCGCGAAGAAGCCGATCCACTTCCGCACCACCGTGGCGGCCCTCGAGCATGCCGGCGTCGACCCGACTACAGCCGACCCGCAGATGATCCGGGTGCACGACGACGGCACAGCCGACCTCGTCGTCTTCGGACTGGTGCTGTGCGCCCGAGTCGCGGGCGAGACGATCCACCTCGCCATGAAGGACTTCCCGGTGAACATCGCCTACGTCATCGACAACACGCAGCTGAGCGACGCTTCCGTGGACTTCTCCAAGAGCTACTTCGCCGCGATCGGATCCGTCAGCATGGAGGCATCCGACTCGCCCGTCTCACCCGCGTAGCTCCGAAGCGCCGGCGAGGGACTCTCTGCGACAACGTCCGTCCTGCGCCGGCGGGCGGCGGCGACGCGGTCGATCACCAGACCGATCACGAGCGCGAAGGCCACCCCGAGCACGGCACTGAGCAACGGCTTGCCCTCCAACCATTGTCCGGCCAGGATCCCGATGCACGCGCTGTAGACGGCCCAGGTCACGCCGGCGACGGCGCTGATGGGCAGGAAGCGGCGCCAGGGATAGCGCAGCGCACCGGCCGACATGTTGACGACCACGCGGCCGACCGGGATGTAGCGGGCACCGAGGATGACCGGCGTTCCGCGGTGCACGAGCGCGCGCTGCGCTCGAACGAAGGCCCCGGAGACGCGCGGACCTCGCATCCAGCGGAATCGCGTCGTGCCGACCGCACGTCCGATCGCGTACGCGATGTTGTCGCCGATCGTCGCCCCGATCGCGGCGACGAGGCACAGCAGGAGCACGGTGGAGGAGTCCCCGGCAGACGCCGCAACGGCGGCGGCGGCCACGAGCACCATCTCGCTCGGGATGGGTGGGAAGGAGCCATCGATGACCGCCGTCGAGAACATGACGAGGAGCAACCACGGCGAGGCCGTGGCTTGCAGGATGAAATCGTTGAGAACGTCCACGTCTCGACGCTACGAACAGCACGGTCGACGGCGCATCACGCTCGGGTACGGCCCCCGTGATACCAGGGAAGGATCTCACGGACACTGCGCGTACCTCCGGGGTGCCAGTGCGCCGCTCGCTCACCGGCGACGCGAAGACCACCTCATCGGGCGGCGGACGGGCCGATCTCCGCCGGACCCGACGGGGTCCGGAACGTCGCGACGAGACCCGTGTCTCCCGGCCCGACGACGACGGGACCCATCACGTCGGCCACGAGCAGGTCGAGTTCCGCCACGTCGGGCGTGGTGAGGCTCAACGCTTCCAGACGGATCCCCCTGTCGGGCAGGAGTGTTGCGGGTGGAGGCGTGCGCCAGAGGATGTGTGACGGCGCGATGCCGCCCATCGGCATCCGACCATCCGGCGCGACTGTGAGCGCCCACCGGTTGCTCCCACGACTCAACTCCATGACGTGAGGCTCCCCGGCGAGCGATGGCACGCGCACGACCCAGTGCACCAACGCGGGACCCTCGGCAGGCCGCTCGCGCATGGCGTCGGTGTCGAGTTCGAACCATCGTGCGTGCCCGGGGTCGGAGGCCCCGGGGTCGACGGCGATGACCTCGAGGTAGCAGTCGGGGCCGAGGGAGAGGAGGCAGTTGTGCGTGCCGAAGACTTCATGCTTCCCGCCGGAGTCCATCGCCACGCCAAGGCGCTCCTCGACCCACCGGGCCCCCTCGGTGAGGTCGGCGGCCGCGACGACCAGATGATCGAGCTCGCTCACGATCGTCAGCCTAGGCCTCGCGACGAATATGATCTGGGGTCTCGTCTGGGCACGCCGGTAACATGAGGCAAGTTCATGATCTTCGGGAGGCGGCCGAATGACGTCCACCCCTCAGGCATCCACCGCCGTCGGCAAGCGCCTGCTGGACGCGGGCTACGTGCTTCCAGCCGTTCCCGAGCCACGAGCGGACTACCTCCCTGCGAAGACCGTCGGCGACTTCGTCTTCCTCTCCGGGCAGGTCCCATTCGTCGACGACGAACTCCAGGTCCGCGGCCGCGTAGGAGACGAGGTCTCCGAGGAGGATGGGGCGCCGCGCCCCGGAGGCGGCTGAATGAAGGGGTCGACGAGGATCCACTCGTCGGCGTCACCCGCGTAGCGCTCACGCGGCACCGAGCCGAATCGCGGTCAGCGGCGATCCCGTGTCGACGTACAGGCTGCCGCCCGGAACAAGCGCGGCGCGGATGCGAGCGAGGGCCGGGGCGTACAGCCGGGGGTGACGGCCGTCGAGCGCACCGACGCGGCACGCGAATGCGAGGTCGAACAGCCCGGTGCCGGGCGACAGTTCGAAGTCCTCGACCGGCGCGCACATCGTCGAGATGCGGGCGGCGTCGATCTCCTCCCTGCAGTTCGCCCGGGTGCGCGCGATGCCGGCCTCGGAACGGTCGAGCACGAGCACATGCCCGCGCGGCCCGACACGCGTGGCGACCTCGCGCGCAGCGGCCCCTGGCGCGCCGCCGATCTCGAGCACGCGCATGCCCGGTTCGAGGGGCAGGGCGTCGACCACGCGGCGCAACCGATCCGAGAGCTCGCGAGTCATCTGCTTCCCCGTTCGTGCGGTCGGGCGTTCCGTCGGATGCTCCGTCGGGCGCGCCGGCGACTGCGCACGACGGCGAACGCCGCGAGTGCGATGAACACGCCGAGGAGGGCGAGGGCGAGCGGGTGCAGCGTCTCAGTCCACGGCCACGCCTGCCCCTCGAGCGCCAGCCCGTCGACGGGGTACTCGAGCACCTTCGCCGTCCACCGCGCGGTCGCCACGTCGGTCGTTCGTGCCAGGTCTTGCAGCACGGCGTCGTACGCGAAGCCCGCCTGGCGGTGCGGGTGCTGCACCGGCTCCATCCCGGGGATGACAGTGTGCTCGGTCGTGCCGGGCACGACGAGTCGATCGAGCCCGACCCCGGTTTCGGCACGCGGCACGAAGGTGAGTCCGTGCCGCGACCGCACCGGCCCGTCGCCCAGGGCGACCGTGCCGACCGCGAGCGACTGGCCGTAGGTGTCGAAGACCGAGGCGAGCTCGATCTCGCCGACTCCGTCGGTCAGTTGCACCCCGATCCGTGGCCGGTCCCAGCCGAATGCGGTGTTGAAGACAACCACGGCATCGGATGCATCGAGCTGCGCCTGCTCCATCGGCGCGGCGCCGTCTGGGTCGTAGTAGGGCCACTTGATCGCCTGCGCCGCCTGCGCCGCGGCATCCGCACCGACGAGGCGGTCGATCACATGCAGGGTGCCGTCGATGCCCGACAGGATTCCGGCGGTGCTGATGACCTCGCCGTCGTCGACGTACCTCGTGCCGCGCACCCAGTCGACGGCCGGATACGTGCCCTCCCAATTGTCGAGGCGCAGCCAGTGAGCGGTGGCGCGGTGACCGTCGAGCAGCCCGGCCGAGGCGACGACGGCGGCCCCGTTGCAGACGCTGAACAGCAGGGCCCCGCCGTTCGACTGGGTCTCGAGCCAGTCGGTTACGGGCCTCGTCGTCGGCTTGCCGACATCGGGCATCGCCGGCACCACGACGAGATCTGCGGGGGCGCCCAGCAGCTCGTCGAGCTCTGCGAAGGTGAGGTCGGGCACGAGGTCGAGCCCGCCGGTGAGCGGCACCGGGCCGGCGCCGGATGCGACGGTGTACACGTTGAACGCCTGCGTGGTGGCGAGGATCTCGTAGGGCGCGAGCGTGTCGGACACGACGGCGCCGTTGTCGCCGACGACGACGACCGCCGTGGGTTTCGCCGGGTCGTACTCGACCGGCGCCGGCGCCTCGGCGGCGCCGTCGGAACCGTCAGCGCCGTCTGAGCGCGGCTCGTTCAGGGCGAGCGCGTCGAAGACGGCCGGCGTGCCGAACGCCGCAGGCAGTGCCACGGCGGCGAGCACGAGCACGACGACCTTGATGAAGGTGCGCATCGGGCTCACCACCCGTACTCGTGTCGGCGGCGCAGCATCGCGATCAACATGGCGGGCAGCATCAGCACATGGCCGGCCATCATGACCGCCATGCCCGAGAGGGCCCCGACCCAGTAGAACGGCAGCAGCACGAGGAACGGCAGGTACATCGCGGCGCACATCTCGGCGATGGCCGGCAGGCCGTGGCCGCGAATCCGCATCCACACCGCCATGCCGATCGACATGTTCGTGGCCATCACGAGCACGTGCGCGGTCGTGTTCTCGCTGAGCCCGGGCCACGCCCACGCCCACACGGGGCCCAGCACGATCATGCCCAGCACCATGGCGATCACCATCTCGACCCCGTGCAACGCGAACCTCACGGCCGATGGTCGGTGCGTCTTCGTCGCTTCGTGGTTCATCTCGACTCCTCTTCGGATTCCAGTGTTCGGACTCTGGAATCCTTCGCGGAGCGCGGGCGCGCGTCAGGTGCAGAAGGTCATGCTCCGGGTCATGTTCGGCGCATGACCCGGCCGGCCGAGTGCGGGTCAGAAGATGCCGATCTCCCGTGCGCGGAGGGCGGCCTGCGTGCGGTCGCGCACCTCGAGTTTCGCCAGCACGCTCGTGACGAGGTTCTTCACGGTGCCCTCGGCGAGGAACAGGGCTGCGGCGATCTCGCGGTTGCTGCGACCGTCGGCGAGCAGCCGCACCACTTCGACTTCGCGTTCGGTGAGTGGATGCTGCGGGGCCGGTGCCTCCTGCGGCATCTGCGCCACCCGGGCGACGACCTTCGCGGCGACCGACGGCTGCAGCACCGATTCGCCCCGAGCAGCCGCGCCGAGCGCTTCGACGAGCCGCGCCGAGGTCACGTCCTTGAGCAGGTAGCCGACCGCTCCGGCGCGGAGCGCTGCGAACACGTTCTCGTCGTCGTCGAAGGTCGTCAAGGCGAGCACACGCACCTCGGGTTGCTCCGCCCGGAGTCGCGCGGTGGCGGCGATGCCGTCGAGCACGGGCATCCGCAGGTCCATGAGCACGACGTCTGGGTGCAGCCGGCCGCTGCGCTGCACCGCCTCCTCGCCGTTGCCGGCCTCGCCGACGACCTCGATGCCCGGCTGCACCTCGAGCAGGGTCGTGAGCGCTTCGCGGAAGAGCGCCTGATCGTCGGCGACGAGCACCCGGATCGTCATCCCGGCACCACCACGGTGAGGACGAATCCGGTCTCGCCGGTCGAATCGAGCGAGATCCGGCCGCCGAGGCTCGCCACCCGCTCGCGCAGGCCGGTGAGGCCGAAGCCGTCGCCAGGCGTCTCGGAGAGGCCCCGCCCGTCGTCGCGGACTTCGAGCCTGACGTGATCCTCATCGGTGAAGTCGAGCACGACGGTCGTGCGGTTCGCGTGGGCGTGCTTGCGCACGTTGGTCAGGCCCTCTTGCGCGACCCTGAACAGCGCCTCGTCGACCTCGGTGCGAACGGCCCGTGGCCCGCCGACCACGTCGAACTCGGTCGGCATGCCCGCCTCGGTTGCCTCGGCGGCGAGCGCCTGCAACGCCTCCGGAAGCGACGGGCGGTGCTCGCGCAGGGCCGCCACCGATCGCCGCACCTCGGCCAGGGCCTGGCCCGACTGATCCTGTGCGGTGGCCAGCATGGAATCGAGTCGCTCGGGCTCGACGGTGCCGATGACCGCACGGGCCGCCTCGAGCTGCATCTGCACGACGGTCAGATGGTGCCCGACCCCGTCGTGGATGTCGCGCGCGAGCCGGTTGCGCTCTTGGATGACGGCCAGCTGCTCGGCCTGTGCCGCGTACCCGCGCAGCCGCTCGTTGGCGGCGGCGAGCTCGGCCCTCGCCTTCTGCTCGCGCACGAGCAGCCAGGTCACGACGAGCGCGAACGTGGTGGCGCCGAGGGTGCCGAGCCCCTCGCGCAGCCCGCCCTGCCAATCCATTCCGAGATGCACGAACGGGATGACGACGGCGACCACGGCCGCGGCGGGCAGGGGAAGCAGCAGCACGCTCTGGGAGACCAGCACGACGAGCAGCAGGATCGAGCCGACCGCCGCGCCCGAGAGCGAGAAGAGCACGAAGCCGAGCACCAGCTGCACGGCGACGTAGGCAACCGCCCACCAGATCGAACGACGCTGCACGAAGCGGAACCCGAAGATCGCGAGCACGACGAAGACGAGTCCGACGAGCAGCGTCGGCAACGGCTGCTGCTCGAAGCTCGCGGAACCGAGCGGCAGTGTCACGTATGCGACGACGGTGAGGATCGCGTAGGCCCACGGCACTGTTCCAGAGTGGAGGTCTTGGTTCGTCAGGTCAACAGCCGGGGGGGGCGACGGCCGGTCAGCTCTGCTTCTTGCCCTGCTCGTCGGCGTCGATGACCCGCGGCGGCCCTTCGGGGTCGAAGGCGCCGCCCTCGTTCACCCAGTCCGCGATCTCGTCAGCGTCTTCTTGCGTCACCGGCCGAGGGCGACGGAAGAGCGATTTCATCTTCTCCGTGAACTTCGACATGTCTCGGACTCTACGCCAAGACCGCCGAAGGGCGGGGCCGACCGAGTCGACCCCGCCCCGCGGCATCCATATCGCTGATGCAGCCGGCCCCGCACCCGTCAGCTGATCTTGCGACGGTAGATCGCGATCGCCCACACGTAGGCGACGATGAGGATGCCGACCAGCCAGGCGAGCGCGATCCAGATGTCGCTGCCCACGGGCTGCTGCGAGAACAGCGCGCGGATCGAGTTCACGATCGAGGTCACCGGCTGGTTCTCGGCGAACCAGGCGACCGGCGCCGGCATCGTGTCGGTGGGCACGAACGCCGAGCTGATGAACGGCAGGAAGATCAGCGGGTAGCTGAACGCGCTCGCGCCGTCGACGGTCTTCGCCGAGAGTCCGGCGATCACGGCCAGCCAGGTCAGTGCGAGGGTGAACAGGATCAGGATTCCGGCGACGGCGAGCCACGCGCCGACGGATGCCCCGGTGCGGAACCCCATGATCAGTGCGACGCCGATGACGATCGCGACCGAGACCAGGTTCGAGACGAGCGACGTGAGCACGTGGGCCCAGAGCACGCTCGACCGCGCGATCGGCATCGACTGGAACCGCTCGAAGATGCCGCCCTGCATGTCGAGGAACAGCCGGTACGCGGTGTACGCGATGCCCGACGCGATCGTGATGAGCAGGATGCCCGGCAGCATGTAGTCGATGTACGACTCGTCGGACCCCGTGTTGATCGCCCCGCCCAGCACATAGGTGAAGAGCAGCATGAGCGCGATCGGTGTGACCGCGGTCGTGATGATCGTGTCGGGGCTGCGCAGGATGTGGGTCAGCGAGCGGCCGGTGAGCACACCGGTGTCGCCGAGAACGTGGGTGGTCATTTGGATGCCTCCTTCTCGTGTTGCCCGTCGGCCGCGTGTTGCTCGCCGGCTGCTTCGTGCTCGCCGGCCGCTTCGTGCTCGCCGGTCTCGCCGACCAGCGCCAGGAAGACGTCTTCGAGCGAGGGCTGCTTCTCGACGTACTCGACCGTGGCGGCCGGGAGGAGCTGCTTGAGCTCGGCGAGGGTGCCGTTCTGGATGATCGTGCCCTTGTGCAGGATCGCGATGCGGTCGGCGAGATGTTCGGCCTCGTCGAGGGTCTGCGTCGTGAGCAGCACGGTCGTGCCGGCGCCTGCGAGCTTCTTGACGGTCTGCCACACCTCGATGCGCGCCTGCGGGTCGAGGCCGGTCGTCGGCTCGTCGAGGAAGATGAGCGGCGGGTCGCCGATCAGGCTCATCGCGATGTCGAGCCGGCGGCGCATGCCGCCCGAGTAGGTCGCCGCCTTGCGGCCGCCCGCATCGGTGAGCGAGAAACGCGCGAGAAGGTCGTCGGCGATCGCGCCGGGGTTCTTCAGGTGGCGCAGCTTCGCGATCAGCACGAGGTTCTCGCGACCCGTGAGCACCTCGTCGACAGCGGCGAACTGGCCGGTCAGGCTGATCGACTCGCGCACGTCGCCGGGGTTGGCGGCGACGTCGAAGCCGCCGACCGTCGCCGACCCGGCGTCGGCCTTCAAGAGCGTCGACAAGATGCGCACGAGCGTGGTCTTGCCGGCGCCGTTCGAGCCGAGCAGGGCGAAGATGCTGCCGGCCGCGACGTCGAAGTCGACGCCTCGCAGCACGTGCAGGTCTTTGAACGACTTCTCGATGCCCTGCACGCGGATGGCCGGTGCCGGCGTGGGTGCGGTGCGTGCGGTGCGTGCGGTGTTCGGTGCGGATGCTGCGGTGTTCATTGCTCGTCGTCCTGTCGTTCGAGGTCTTCGATCGTCTTCGCGAGGCGGTTGCGCTCCTTGTCGATCCAGCGCTTGCCGACGTAGGCGTCGCTGAACGCCTCGGCGAACGCGACCGGGTCGTCGCCGACGATCGCGGAGACGGGCGTCTGGTCGACGGCGGCGCGCTCCCACAGGTCGGCGAAGTCGTCGAGCATCGTGATCATCACCGCGGTGTCGCCGTCGGTGATGCCGCCGTTGTACATGAAGTACCGCTCGAACGCCTTCGCGGCCGTGCCATACGGCTCGGGCAGCGCCTCGATGCGGGCCTTGTACTGGCGGTACTGCTTCTTCTGCTCGAGCGACCCGGTGATGGTTTCGATCCACTTGGCGGCCATGGTCATGCTCCTTCTTCTTCGTTCGTGTGCTGTTCGTGTGTGGCGTGTTCGTGTGTGTCGTGTTGCTGTGCGAGCACGCTGCGATGCAGCAGCTCGATGCGCTCCGTGAGGAAGCTCCAGGTGTCCCAGAACTCCGCGAGATCCTCGCTGCCCGATGCGTTCAGC
Organism: Agromyces sp. NPDC055520; assembly: GCF_053619715.1. Lineage (NCBI taxonomy): Bacteria > Bacillati > Actinomycetota > Actinomycetes > Micrococcales > Microbacteriaceae > Agromyces > Agromyces sp. NPDC055520. The sequence continues at coordinate 50,487 of NZ_JBSHJY010000012.1, forward strand.
GTGTAGACCTTGCGCGGCGGCCCCTTCTCGGAGGGCACCTTCTCGACGTCGACGAGGCCGCGCTGCTCGATCCTGACCAGCAGGGCGTAGACGGTGCCCTCGGCGATGTCGGGGAACCCCTCATCGCGCAACCGTGCGGTGATCTCATACCCGTACGCCGGCTGCAGGGCCAACGTCGCGAGCACGATGCCCTCGAGCGTGCCCTTGAGCATCTCGGTCATCTGCTTGCCCATGAGGTGCCTCCTTTCCATTTACTACTCGGTACTGCTGACTACTGGTACATAGTAATCACAAGTACTGGTAGATAGCAACACTGAATAGTGAAATGGATGTCTCGTGCTCGCGTTGCGCGCGCGAGGGCCACGGCACGGCTCACCTGAGGCCGATTCTCGCCAGGTGCGATCGCTCTGGGCTCGGCGGGCGCGACGGGCGCGACGATGACGCCCTATGCGACGGGCGGCGGGATGCTCCCTCTGCAGGCAGGCGAAGCGCCCATTTGTGGCGGGCTTCGCGGCCCGCCATGGTGTGTGTTGCGGAGTGGGTCAGCGCCTCCGGGCGTACCGCGCTGCGCCGACGATGACGGCCAACGACGCACCGATCGCTGACACCAACGGAACGGCGACCACGGCGAGGGCGATCGTGTTGGGGCGGAACTTCAGCCCGTCGGGGCCGCCGATATACGCCCCGAGCGGCACGGCGCAACCGGCGCCACCGCCGCCGCCGCCCTCACCCCGTCCGGCCGGGGTCTTCTCGGATGCCGGCATGTCGCCGGAGCCCTCGCCCCCGCCGAAGCCGAACGCCACGAGCGCCACCGGCACGAGTTCGCGCCCGTCCACCGTGGTCTTCTCGCCGTACGCCACCTTCGCGCCCCACGAGGGCACTGATTCCGCCAGGTTCTCGATGAGCTTCGCCATAGCTCGACGGTACGCGCGATATCCACGCGCGGCTAGACCGATCGCGTTCCTCCTCGAGAGAGCGTTTGATCTGCTCGCGCGAGTCCTGCATGCTGGGTTCGTGAACGCGCCCGTGCACGCCCCACGCCATGACCGACGGAAGCTGAGGGAGGCCGAGCATGGCGGTGATCGATGACGTTCGAGCGTTGGGAACGGAGTTGGAGCGCTCGTACCCCGTGTACGTGCGCGGGAGGTTGAAGTTCCGCGTCGGTCAGCTCGTCTACGTGGCGTTCTCCCTCGACGAGGACACGATGGGTTTCGCCTTCCCGAAGGAGGAGCGGGCTGCGCTGGTCGGGGGCGATCCACGCAAGTTCCAGATGCCGTCGGCGTCGGACCTGCGCTTCAACTGGGTCCACGCAGATCTCGAGGCACTGGAACCCGCAGAGGCCCGCGAGTTCGTCGTCGACGCTTGGCGCATGGTCGTTCCGCAGAAGCTCTCTCGCGCCTACGACCTCGCGCATCCCTACGGCCCGGGCTGATCGAACCCGCGCGGGTCCCTGAGTTTCGTCAAGCCGGGTGTCGAACCCAGCGGCCGCAGTCGGGTTGGCGCCCGGCTGGCCGCCCAGACCGGGTTCTTCGTCGTCAGCCTGCCGCGGGAGCGGCCAATGTCGCCTCCTGGGATGCGCGGGAGGGCGCCATTCGCCGGGCCGAACCGATCCCACCACGCCGTTCATGGGCCGCCGACAAGTCCTGCACGGTGAGTTAGTCGCACCAAGGCACGTCGATGGCCCCCGCTTCGAGCCTGGTGTTACCACCCGCCCGGCGTTCGCGCGCAAGCTCGCCGGCCAGCGTGTAGGGCGCCCCAGCCGACGGGGAGCGCTCTGCGTGCGTTACCGGCGTGAGTCCCGTGTGCATCGTCTAGAGAGACTCGATCAAGCAGTCATTACAGCCTCGATCGCGAGCGGGGAGTCCTCAGCGAGGACGTCGCTCGTACTCCCGTCGGCGACCGACCTATCAGCGCCCCGGTGCGGGACCGGTTGAATCGCGCACGAGGAGCGCCGTATGCAAGCGCTGATGATGATCCCGGATGGCGCTGGCAGCAGCGATCGATTCGACGAGGTACTCCGCTGCCAGGCGGCCTTTGGTCTCTATCGGCTGCCGAATCGTGGTCAGCGAGGGTGCAGACCAGCTCGCCTCGGCGAGGTCGTCGAAGCCGGTCACCGAGACCTCTTGGGGAACGGCGACGTCCGCGTCCCGGGCTGCGTCGAGGACGCCGAGCGCGATGATGTCGCTGAAGGCGACGATCGCGGTCGGGCGTTCGGTTCGCGCCCAGAGTTGGTGGAAGGCCGCAGCCCCTCCTGCGCGCGTGCACGGCACCTCGAGCACCGTAATTCCGTCGCTGTCGGGAGTCAGCCCTCGTGACGCGAGAGCGGCCATCGCGCCTTCCATCCGGCGAAGAACCGGGCCCCGCCAGTTTCTGTATCCACCCTCGGTTCCCGTCTCGATTGCCACGATCGCGATGCGGCGGTGGCCGAGGTTGAGGAGATGCCCGAGGAGTTCCTCCATACCCTCACTGTCGTCGATCTCCACGGAGGGAACGTCGTCGTGGAGTTCGCTGTCGACGAGGACGAATGGGATGCCTCGTTGTCGGAGGGCGTTCACCTCGCCGCGATCGTGCTCGAGCCCGCTGACGATGAACCCGTCGACCGCTGCGTACGGGATCGTCTTCAGCATCGAGCCGCGCAGAGGTGGTGCGAGCAAGAGAGTGAATCCCTCGCGCTGACACGTCTGTCCGATGCCCTGAAGGAATTGCGTGTAGTAGGGGTTCTCGAGCACCTTGTCGAGCTGTTGAGGAAGGAGCAGCCCGAGACTGTCGGTGCGGCGCGTTCGAAGCATCCGTGCGGCAGGATCCCCCGAATAGCCGAGTTCGGCGGCGGCCTCGAGGATGTTCTTGACCGTGGCCTCCGCAAGCCGATTCGAGTTGTTGAATGCGAGGGAGACGGCAGTCTTCGACACGTTCGCACGGTCGGCGACGTCCTGCATGGTCACTCTGCGGTTCTTCATGGCCGTGCCTCGTTCGTGGACGCGTTCAGGTAGCCGACTCCACCGGCACCGAGCACGAGGGAACCGTCCTCGGTGAGTGTCGCATCGCCGGCAACGACTCGCCACACGCGATCGGCGGCGATTTCGGGTAACGCCGCGATCGGAATGCGGGCTCCGTCCCCGCGGTGGACGATCGCGACCGCGGTAGCGCCTTCCTCTGCTCGCCTGATCATCAAGACAGTATCGCCGTTGAATGCACGGACCTCCTGGGCTCCGCGCCGAAGAACCGGATGCTCCGCCCGCGCCCTGCTGAAGGAACGGATGCCGTCGAGGAGGTCGTGCGACCATTCCGATTCGCTCCACGGCATTGTGCCGCGGCATCCGGGATCGTTCTCTCCGGTCAACCCGATCTCGTCGCCGTAGTAGAGCATCGGAGCGCCCTCGGCGGCGAACAGCAGCGCATACGCCCGGAGCGCGGCGGGCACATTGCCATCGTGGCGAGTGAGAAGCCGCTCCGTGTCATGGCTGCCGAGCAGGTTCAGCATGCCGAAGTGGAACCCGTCGGGGATGCGGGCACGAAGGTCGTTCATTCCCCCGGCGAAGGCCGGCGCGTCAATCGTGCCATCGGCGGTGAACCCGAGGACGAGGTCGCGGAGTGTGTAGTTCATCGTGCCGTCGGCGAGGTCGCCTTGGAGCCACTCCGCCGGGTCGCGCCACTCTTCGGCGACGATGTACAACTGGTCGCCGAGGCCCTTGACGACGTCACGGAAGCCTCGCCAGAATGTGTGGTTGATGAAGTACGGGACGTCGAGGCGCCAGCCGTCGATGCCCTGTCCGATCCAATACCGTGCGACGGAATAGTGATGCGCGCGCACCTCGGGGTTGTATGCGTTCCATTTCGGCAGGTAATAGCAGCCCGAGCACGTGCGGTAGTTCGGTGTTGGATGGGGGGTGACGGGGAAGCCCTCGACCGAGAACCAGTTGACGTACTCGGATGAGGCCTCGTTCTCGACGACGTCACGGAACGCCCAATGGCCGTCGCCGCAATGGTTGAACACGGCGTCGAGCACGACCCGGATCCCGCGGTCGTGGGCGGCGTCGAGGAAGCGGCGGAAGGCGTCGAGGTCGCCGAGTCGGTGATCGATCGTGAAGTAGTCCTTCGCGTCGTACCGGTGGTTCGTGTCGGCCTCGAAGATCGGGGTGAGATAGATCGCGTTCGCGCCGACCGAGACGATGTGATCGAGATGCTCGGTGATGCCTGCGAAGTCACCGCCGAAGAAGTTCTCGCGCGTCGGTTCTGCACCCCAGGGTTCGACCCCTGGCGGGTCGAGCGTGGGGTCGCCGTTGGCGAAGCGCTCGGGGAAGATCTGGTAGAAGGTCGCGTCGGCGAGCCAGTCGGGTGTCGGCATCAGTCTTTCAATCCGGTCGAGGCGATTCCGCGCACGAGTGCGCGCTGGAAGAAGAGGAAGACGACGATGCTCGGGATCGTCGCGGTGAGGGTCCCGGCCATCAGGTAGTTCCAGCTCGTCCCGTAGCGTCCGACGAACGATGCGAGCCCGATCTGGATCGTGCGTACCTCGTCGGTGTTCGTGACGAGGAGCGGCCAGAGGAAGTCGTTCCAGGCGAAGAGGAAGCTGAAGATGCCGAGCGTGGCGAATGCCGGGGTGGACAGCGGCACGATGATACGGAAGAACGTGCCGATGCGGCTGCATCCATCGATACGTGCCGCGTCCTCGAGTTCCAACGGGATCGAGGCGAAGTACTGGCGGAGCAGGATGATTCCGAAGACATCTGCCAGGCGGGGCACGATGAGACCAGCGTAGCTGTCGATCCAGCCGAGGTCGGCGACGATCGCGTAGGCGGGGATGATCGTCACGAACGTCGGGACCATGAGTGCAGCCAGCAGGATCACGAAGATCGTGTTCTTGAACGGGAAGTCGAGCCGGGCGAACGCGTATGCCGCAAGGGCGTCGAGCACGAGGTGTCCCGTCACGATCCCGACGGCCATGATGATGCTGTTCAGGTAGTACTGGCCGAAGGGTGCCGCGTTCCACGCTTGGACGTAGTTCTCCCAGTGCCATGAGGTCGGCAGGATCGACGTGTTCGTGTAGGTCTCGGCGCGTGTCTGCAGCGATGTCGTGAACATCCAGAGGAACGGGACGACGACGAATCCCGCTCCCACGATGAGGATGAGGTGCCGGCCGAACGCGAGTCTGCGATGTGGATTCATCGGAGTGACGACCTTCCGGATCCGGACGCGCGCCACTGCACGAGCGTGACGCCGAGCACGAGGAACAGGGTGACGAACGCGATCGCGGTGCCGTAGCCGAAGTCGCCGAGCCGGAACGCTTCCCGGTACATGAGCATGCCGAGAACCTCGGTGCCGCCCTGCGGGCCACCGCCGGTCAGCACGTAGACGAGATCGAAGGCTTGGAAGCTGGTGATGAGCGCCTGCACCACGACGAAGAAGGTCATCGGCGCGAGCAGGGGGATGGTCATGAAGCGGAGTCGTTGGGTCATGTTGGCCCCGTCGAGCTGTGCTGCTTCGAAGACGCCTTGCGGGAGCGCTTGCAGCGCGGTCAGGTAGAGCACGGCATTGAATCCCAGATTCTTCCAGACGGTGAGCAACGTCAGAGCGCCGAGCGCGAGCCAACGATCTTGCAGCCAATTCGGCCCTTCGATACCGATCTGGGCGAGCAGCGCGTTGACCAGGCCGGCCGGATCGAGCATGTATCTCCACACGATCGCGGCGGCGACGGAGGACGTCACTGCCGGAAGGAAGTACACGCCGCGGTAAAAGCCGCGACCGCGGAGCGGTGCATCCAGGAGCAGGGCGATGGTGAGGCCGGACGCGACCGAGAGGAGGCATACGCCGACCGCGTAGATGCACGTTACGAACAGGCTGTTCCAGAACTCGGGGTCCTGGGCGAGGCGGATGTAGTTGTCCAGGCCGACGAACTCCTTCACCGGGTCGAACCCGTTCCAGGAGGTCAGGCTGATGTAGCCGGCGGAGACGATCGGGTAGAGCACGAATACGCCGATCACCGCGAGGGCGGGCAGGAGGAAGAGAACCGCGGTGAGGATCTGCTCGCGCTCATAGCGGCGCTGCCGACGCGGTTTGTCCGTTCGGGTCGCTCGGGGGGGCCCGCCCGGGACGCTCGCGCGTCCCGGACGGGTGGTGCTAGTCATTGTCACGGATCGTGTCAGCCGTTCGCGATGACGTCGTTGACGGCCTTTTCGGCGTTGGTGAGGGCGTCCTCGACACTCGCCTGGCCGCTCAGCGCTGTCTCGATCTCCTGAGCGAAGGCGAGGGAGATCTTCGGGTACAGGGGGGTGTTCGGACGGGCGTGTGCGTCGGCCATCTGCTCGACGTACGGCAGTAGCCGCGGCTCGGTGGTGTTCACCCAGTCGAGGTAGTCGCTGCTCGTGGCCACGGAGTTCGTGACCGGGAGCATGCCCGTCGTCTCACTCCAGCTCGTGACCTGTTCGGGCTCCAGGAACCAGGCGAGGAAATCTGCGGCTGCCTTCGACTCTGCGTCTGAGTTGTCGAAGACCATCGCCTGCTCGCCGCCGAGGTTGGTCGCGGGGACTCCGTCGCTGGGGTACGGGGCCTTGCCCACCCCGAAATCGAAGGGCGGGTCCGCCGCCCAGATGCCGACCATCCACGAGCCTTCCTGCGCGGAGCCGCCCTGACCCTTCTCGAATTCGCCCCACTTGGCGTACGGGCTCACGCCGGACTCGATGAGGTCGACCCAGAACTGCAGCGCCTTCTCGCCCTCGGGCGTGTTGAACGCGGCCGCGGAGTTGTCCTCGGTGAGGAACTCGCCCCCTGCCTGCCAGAGGTTGACCTGGAAGTTCCAGGTCAGGCCTTCCCCGTTGTCGCCGGCTTGCGTGAACAGGTCGTAGCCGGGCTTGCCGGTCTTGTCGAGGACCGCCTTGCCCGCAGTCATGAGCTCCTCCCACGTCGTCGGGGGCTGCTCCGGGTCGAGGCCGGCTTCTTCGAAGAGCGTCTTGTTGTACATGTAGGCGAGGTTGTTCGCCGACACCGGGACGGAGACCTGCTTTCCGTCGATCGTCCCGAACGAGGTGAGCGCGGGGTTGATGTCAGCGATCGTGGACTCCGGAAGGAGGTCGGAGAGATCGGCGAGCGAGCCGATCTGTTCGATCTGCGGCACCCAGACGAGGTCGCCGATCGCGATGTCCGGGAGCGTCTTCGAGGTCGCCGAGGCTCGCAGCTTGGTGAGGAAGTCAGCGTTCGGCACGTTCGACGTGCTGATCTTCACGTCGGGATGGGCTTCGTTGTATTCCTCCGCCATGGCGTCGAAGGTGTCGGCGTTGGTGCCGTCCCAGTAGTGCCACACGGTCACTTCTGTGGTACCGCCGCCGTCGTCTCCGGCGGCGCTGCAGCCGGAAAGCGCGAGCAGTCCGGCGGCTGCGCCGATCGCGGCGATGGTGAGTGTTCTGCGGTGCATCATTGCTCCTTGGGTATGAAGCGGCGCTACTGCGCCGCGGTGTGCAGGTTTGGTGCTGGTGAGCCGAAGCCGGCTCCGGGGGTCGCGTGGGCAGCCGCATCTGCACGCGCGGGGCTGAGCGCGAACCAAGCCGCGCTGTCAACCGGGACGACATCGCTGCCGCCCGCGGGAGTTGCCGTGGACACGATGACGGGGCCGAGGCCCCATTCCGAGGGGATCATCGCCGGTTCGACGCCAAGGTTGACGACGCATGCCCCGCCACCTCGCGTGAATGCGAGGAACTGCGGGTCGCCGGTCTCCAGCCATGTCATTGATTCGGAACCTCTGAAGAGTTCCCGGCGCTGCCGAACGAGTCGCTGGTAGAGGTGGAGTGTCGAGTCGGGGTCGTCCTGCTGCGTGTCGGCGGCGAAGGCCTCGAACCAGTTCGGTTGGGGGAGCCACGGCGCTGCGGAACCTTGAGGAGTGAAGCCGAAGTTCGGTTCTCCGGCCGCCCACGGCAGAGGAACGCGGCATCCGTCTCGGCCGAGCTCGCGTCCAGCAGAGCGCAGCCAGATCGGATCCTGCCTCGCACTGTCGGGCAGATCGAGCACCTCGGGGAGACCGAGTTCCTCCCCTTGGTACAGGTACGCGGTCCCGGGGAGTGCGAGCAGGAGCGCCGCCGCGGCGCGTGCCCGGCGAATGCCGCGGTCGAGGTCCACTGTTCCGCGGCGGCGGGCCGCCGCGATCATGTCGGTGGGCTCCAGTGCGTCGAGCGATTGCTCCTGCCCGTACCGGGTCACCGTCCGGTGCACGTCGTGGTTCGAGAGCGTCCAGGCCGGCGCGCCGCCGTCCGCCGAAGCGGTGGCCAGCCCGGTCTCGATCGCGGCACGCAGGCGAGGGCCGTCCCACGGCTGCACGAGTAGCTCGAAGCTGAACGCCTGGTGCAGCTCGTCGGGGCGGAGATAGGCGCCGAGCCGTTCGACCGACGGGACCCAGATCTCTCCGACGAAGTACTTCGGCTCGGGATGACGGTCGCCGATCGCGCGCCATGAACGGAAGATGTCGTGCACTTCGGGTTGGTCCCACATGTCGTAGTTGTGGCCGCCCGAGCCGTCCTCGGCGCCGGGCCAGTCGGCGAGTTCGACGGATTTGACGTGTCCGTGCGCCACGTCGATCCGGAAGCCGTCCACGCCAAGTCCGAACCAGAACGTGAGCACCTCGTCGAAGTATGCGGCCACCTCCGGGTTTCTCCAGTTGAAGTCCGGCTGCGCGCGGTCGAACGCGTGGAGGTACCACTGTCCGGGTCGACCGTCCGCCTCGATGATGCGCGTCCATGCCGACCCGCCGAAGACGCTCTGCCAGTTGTTCGGCGGCTGGGCTCCGTCGGCACCCCGGCCGTCTCGGAAGATGAAGCGCTCCCGCTCTGGGCTTCCCGGGGCTGCAAGCAACGCTGCTTTGAACCAGTCGTGCTGGTCGGAACAATGGTTCGCGACCATGTCCATGAGGACCCGGATGCCACGGGCGTGCGCGTCTTCGACCAGTCGCGCGAGGTCGTCCACCTCGCCATATGCAGGATCGATCGCGAAGTAGTCGGCGATGTCGTAGCCATGGTCTCGCTGCGGCGACGCATAGCACGGGTTCAGCCAGATGGCGTCGACACCGAGCGAGGCGAGGTCCGGGAGCGCCGACCGGATGCCGGGGAGATCTCCGATTCCGTCGCCGTTGCTGTCTCGGAAGGAGCGCACGTACACCTGGTAGACGACGGCGTCCTCCCACCAGCGTGTGGCTGTGGAGGGAGCCACGATCCGCTCCGTGCGGGATGCGTCCATGAATGGGTTCCCTGGGCCGGCGGTGTGTGCCGCGAGGGTTGGTGTCATCGGGTTGTCCTGATTCTGTTCGGGGCCGTCCGGGCGGCGTCGGTTGCGGCCACGCCGCCCGGACGGGGTCGATTGGGCCTAGAAGGTCGGATAGATGTCGATCACGTCTCCGCCGGTGCCCGAGTAGTTGCCGCCGGTCGACCAGGTGACGTCGTCGATCAGGGGCTTGAACTCGAAGGTCTCGCCGTCTGGGATGCGCTCGAGCTCGAACTCCCAGATATCGGTAGCCACGTTTCGAGCGCCGCGACCGTCCGTCCACGTGAACGGGTACTCGTCGCCGCGGATGGTGATCGAGTGGCCCAGACCGGTGTTGTAGTGCACCCGGATCTTGGTGGTGTTGCGCGCTTCTGGGCTGTACGTCGACACCGGTGTGCCAGGTGCGTAGACCTTCGTCTCGTGTTCGCCCATGCTCACCGTGATCTGCTTGCCGGTGGCGCCTCCGGACGTGACTGTGACCGTGTCGCTGGTGTTCATGAGGTTGGTGAGCACTGTGCCGACCGCGATCGAGCTCTCCGCTCGCAGCGGAATCGTGCGGTTCTGCGTCGTCCACGAGTTCGAGGAGATCGTGATCGCCTCGGCTCCGGTGCTGTCGACGCGACGGGAGAACCCGTACACGTTGGTGTCCGACCACATTTCCCGCTGGGTCCCGACCTTGAGAGCGGGGTAGGCCTTCTTGATGGTGGTCAACCGCTGGATGTGCTTGTACAGGTTCGACGTCTGGTCGAAACTCGTCATGTCCTTGCGATTGTCCTTGTTGGCGATCGGCACCTCGTACGGGTTGCCGTTGCCGTCGTCGGCCTGCTCGGTGCCGTAGTAGATCACGGGGACGCCGCGGCTGGTCAGGAGGAAGGTCAGCCCCGACCGGAGTCGCTGATAATTGTCGTCCGCCCAGGTGAGGAAGCGCGCCCGGTCGTGGTTGTCCAAGAACGTCTCGAGCCGGTTCGGTTTGGCATACTTGTAGTCCTGATCGAAGAGGTCACCAAGGGCGTTCATGTTCGTGTCAGCTGAGAACGCCTCCCGGACGGTGAAGAAGTATGGGAAGTCGAGCACACCCCACTCGTAGTCCTGGTATTCAGAGACGTAGTCCACGTCGCCGACGAAGACTTCGCCGAAGGTGGGCACGCCCATCTCAGTCTCGAAGTCCTCGAGCCAGGGCTTCGGCACGGAGCGTGCCGCGTCGACGCGGATGCCGTCGAAGCCGAGGTCGACCCAGTCCTTGTACGTGGTCATCAGGTAGTTGGACACCGTCGTGTTGGACTGGTCCAGGTCGTCGAGCCCGCCGAGGTCGCAATTTTCGATCTGCGTCTGCGTCTCCAGGCCGTTGAACAGGCAGTCACCGTTGTGGTGGAAATAGGAGGAGTTGTCGAGCGGGCTCGCCGGCTTGTAGGTGCTCGGCGAGTACGTCGTCGACGTCCCCGCGAGGTAGTCGGCAGTGTGGTTCGGCACCACATCGAGGATCATCTTCAGCCCCAGGCCGTGTGCCGTGTCGATGAGGGTCTGCAGCTCCGCGGTGTCGCCGAAGTGCTCATTCGGCGTCGCGAAGTCCTTCGTGAAGTAGCCGTGATAGCTCGCCTCGAGACCGTCGCGCGAGAGCGGTTGCTGCTGGGATACCGGCGAGAGCCAGATGGCCGTGACGCCGAGGTCGGCGATGTAGTCGAGCTCGTCTGTCAGCCCGGCCCAGTCGCCGCCGTGGTAGAAGCCGAGGTCGTCGGGGTCGTACTCACCAGCACCCTGGTCGTTGTTGGTGGCGTCGCCGTCCTTGAATCGGTCGACGAGCACCTGGTAGATGACGTCGCCCTCAGCGAGCGGGCCGGGGGACGGCGGCGGATCGGCGTATGCGGGAGTGGCTGCCATCGGTGCGACGAGCACGCCGCCTACGAGAGCGAAACCCGCGGCTGAGGCGATGGAGCGACGAATGCGAGCTGCTGATTGTGCCCGCGATCTGGACTTCAACATGCGTAACCATCCTGACTTCTCTGTCCGATGTGCGTCCTCGGCCGCGAAGGTGCACGTTTACTAAACCGATACAACAGCACCACGGCGCCCGCGTCAAGGACTACATCTATTTGGGCGCGTCCAGATCTGGAAGCGCTTGCTGCGGCATGCTCCCCCTGTCGGACGAGGCAGCGGATAAGGCAGCAGCTATGCAGTGCGGATCGTGTCCTCGATCCTGCTCGCAGCTGACGACTACCGCGAACCGGTGGCAATCACCGGGGCGCTCGACGAGAAGGGACCGGCAACCTCGCGGTCATCTATGACCGGTTCGTCGTCGTTGTCGACGTCGTTGAACTGACAGCACAGGGTGGCGAGATCAACGTCACCGTCCAGTTGAGCGTCAATCTGGCCGCCGCTGTTTGTCGATGAATCGGGCAGCGTGACGCACCTGTCGCAATGTCACGCCCGTGTACTTGTCGGGCCGGATCACGAGCACGGCTGGTTCGAGCCCGGCGCGCGCCAGACCTCGCATCAACGTCGAACGCACAGCCATGTCGTCGATCCAGACGACGGTTTCGACGCCAGTAGCGGCGACCGTCTTGACAATCGAACGGGCTCGCCAGCCTCGATCCCAGTCGTCCTCGTCCGGCAGGTATGGGGCCTCGAATCGACTACCCAGGCGCTCGTTGACGAGCCATCGGAGCATGCCTGGTCGCCAGCTCGTCGTCCATCCCAGCATGACGTCGGGTCGGGTGGTCAGCTCATGGAGCGCCGCAAGCACGGGCTCGGCTACGGGGGTGACCCACATCGGCTCACGAGGCCCGTCGCCGAGCGGCAAAGGGCTGATGGTGCCGTCGACGTCGAGCACTACGAGCACGCGCGGGTTGGCCATCATCATCTCGACTTTCGCAAGGGGCGGTGAAGATTCCTGTGCAGCGGCCAGGTCACGGGTTCATCCGTTCGCTAATGTCGTTCATGGCCTGTCGGTCATCCTGGGCGTATCGCTCGATGTGGTTGTGATCGCTGTGTCCGGATTGGGACGCAACTTCCTGATGGGTCGCGCCATCGCGAGGGCCTGTGTGATGAATCCCACTCGTAGCGAGTGCGCCCCGAAGCCTGAGGCATCGATACCGACGGCGGCGATGCGTCGCTGCACCACATCGTTGACGGTCTGCCCGGAGAGCGGCACATCACGGATCGTTCCGTGCTTGGTGACGGCGCGGAAGACGGGCTTGACGACTCTCGCGCGCGGCACGAAGGAAGTCCTCAGCGAGCAGTGGCGCCTTCTCCATCAAGAAGGCACGCTGTCGCCTGAACTCCTCGGGCTCGTCCTCTGCCGTCAGCGCATCGTTCATATGGCCTGTGGTTCCCGCCGGTGCGGATCAGTCGCGCTCCCCATCTGAGAGTCTGCCCCTTCACTGAGAACCTACATCGAGCTCACCGCCACGCTCCGCCATCTAGGTTGTCCCAATCGCCAAACGGGACAATCTACGTGGCGCTAAGACAACCTAGTCAGTCACCCGTCATAACTGCTGCTACCCCTGCACCATGTCCGCGAAGCGCGAGAAGTGCCCGTGGAACGCGACGGTGATGGTGCGCGTCGGGCCGTTCCTGTGCTTGGCCACGATGAGGTCGGCCTCGCCGGCGCGGGGGCTGTCGCGCTCGTAGGCGCTCTCGCGGTGCAGCAGGATCACCATGTCGGCGTCCTGCTCGATCGAGCCCGACTCGCGCAGGTCGCTGATGGCCGGCATCTTGTCGGCGCGCTGCTCGGGTCCACGGTTCAGCTGCGACAGCGCGATGACGGGCACCTGCAGCTCTTTCGCGAGCAGCTTGAGGGCACGCGAGAACTCCGACACCTCTTGCTGACGGCTCTCGACGCGCTTGCCGCTCGTCATGAGCTGCAGGTAGTCGATGACGACCATCTTCAGCCCGACCTTCTGCTTGAGCCGGCGGCACTTCGCGCGGATCTCGACGAGGGTCATGTTGGGGGAGTCGTCGATATAGAGCGGCGCGTCGTTGATGCGACCGCGGGTCGAAGCGATCGTGGTCCAGTCGCGCGAATCGACCGTGCCCTTCCGCATCATCTGCAGCGGTACGGATGACTCGGCACTCAGCAGTCTCATGGCGATCTCGCTCTTGCCCATCTCGAGCGAGAAGAAGACCGACGGCAGATCGTTCGTGATCGACGCGGCCCTGGCGAAGTCGAGCGCGAGCGTCGACTTGCCCATGGCGGGTCTGGCGGCGACGATGATCATCTGGCCGGGGTGGAACCCGTTGGTCAGGTCGTCGAGGTCGGCGAAGCCCGTGGGCACGCCGGTGAACTTGCCGTCGGTGTGCTTGGCAGCCTCGATCTCGTCGATCGCGACGGTCACGGCCTCTGAGAGCGGCACGTAGTCTTCGGTCTCGACCGAGCCGGTCACGGCGTAGATCTCGGCCTGGGCGTTGTTGACGAGGTCGGTGACCTCGCCCTCGCCCTGGTAACCCATCTGCACGATGCGGGTGCCCGCCTCGACGAGACGGCGCAGCATCGCGCGCTCGGCCACGATCGACGAGTAGAAGCCCGCGTTCGCCGCAGTCGGCACGATGCTCGTGAGCGTGTGCAGGTACTCGACGCCGCCGGCGCGCTGCAGATCGCCGGTCTTCGTCAGCTCGTCGGTGACGGCGATGACATCGGTGGGCTCGCCGTGCGAGTAGAGGGTCAGGATGGCGTTGAACACGACCTCGTGCTTCGGCACGTAGAAGTCGATGCCGCGCACGGTCTCGATGACGTCGGCGACGGCGTCTTTCGAGAGCATCATGCCGCCGAGTGCGCTCTGCTCGGCGAGGAGGTCGTGCGGCGGAACCCGTTCGCCCCGTCGGGCGTCGCCGTCGTCAGCCGGTTCAGCGAGCCCGATGTGCGCGATCGACAACTTCAAGACCTCCGGTTCGGCTCGAGCGGGCGAGCGACCCGCGCCCACCACACAGTGTCTCCGAGGCCGCCGACATGGCTGGTCGACCGGGAGTGCACACGGGTGGAAAGGGACGCTGCTTCACGATAGAGAAGGCCCTGTGCACTCCACAAGCCAGCCTGTGGATAACTCTGGGGACAAACTGGGCGAAACGCCGTGGAATGTGTGCAGTACGCCTGTGGATAACTGTGGAAACTCGGTGAATTACACAGGTTGAATTTTAATCTGATCAGGTATTTCATCTATTCACACCTGTGGGGGAAAACTTCTTTCCACATCCACCCGACCTGTGCGAAGACCTGTGTACAACCATCACAGGAAACGCCGATCTCGACTTGCGCAGAGCACCGCCGCGGGTGTACGCAAGTTGGCGGAGAACCACCTCCGAAACGACGAAGCGGCGGCCCGGGCCGAAGCCCGAACCGCCGCTCTCGTGCGTGTGCTGCGAACTACTTCGCTGCAACCACCTGGAGGGTGATCGTCGCCGACAGCTCGTCGTGCAGACGAACCGTGGCCTCGTGGTCACCGGTGGCCTTGATGGGCGACGTGATCTCGATCTTGCGCTTGTCGATCTCGCCGAGGCCGGCGGTCGAAACGGCAGCCGCGACATCCGCCGTCTTGACGGAACCGAACAGGCGGCCGCCGGTGCCGGCCTTGACCGCCAGCTTGACCTTGCCCGACTCGAGCTTGGCCTTGAGTGCCTGTGCGTCTTCGAGCGAGTGCAGAGCGCGAGCGGCGCGAGCCGCCTTGATCTGCTCGACCTGCTTCTCGCCACCGCGCGACCACGCCACAGCGAAGCCCTGGGGAACGAGGTAGTTGCGAGCGTAACCGCTCTTGACCTCGACGACGTCGCCGGCCGTGCCGAGGCCGGTGACCTCGTGGGTGAGAATTACCTTAGCCATTGTCGTGCTCCTTAACGGCCGGAGCCCGAGTAGGGCAGAAGGGCCATCTCGCGTGCGTTCTTGACGGCACGGGCGATCAGGCGCTGCTCCTGCACGGAGACACCGGTGATGCGGCGGGCGCGGATCTTTCCACGCTCGGAGATGAACTTGCGGAGGGTCGCGACGTCCTTGTAGTCGATGATTCCGACTTTGATGGACTTCGCCGGGGCAGCGTTCTTCGCGCCCTTCCCGCGGGTCGGCTTGCGGCGATCGCCGCTCGACTTTCCAGCCATTGTCTTTCCTGTCTGATGAGTGCGGGTCGAAGAGGCGCAGTGCGCCGTCTCGAAACCCAGCTGAATGTTAGAAGGGGGTCTCGTCGCCGTAGCTCGTACCAGGGGTGTTCCAGACGTCTCCGCCGCCGCCGCCACCCTGGGGGGCTGCTGCTGCGGGTGCGCTGGGTGCCCACGGCTCGTCGGCACCGGCGCCGCCCCCGAAGGAGCCGCCCCCGCCGCCGACACCACGGTTGGACTGTGCGCGAGTCACGGACGCGGTGGCGTAGCGCAGGCTCGGGCCGATCTCGTCGACCTCGAGCTCGATGGTGGTGCGCTTCTCGCCTTCCTTCGTCTCGTAGGAACGCTGCTTGAGACGCCCGGAAGCGATGACCCGGGATCCCTTGGTGAGTGAACCGGCCACGTGCTCGGCGAATTCACGCCAGACGCTCGCGCGCAGGAACAGCGCTTCGCCGTCCTTCCACTCGTTCGCCTGACGGTCGAACGTACGAGGAGTGGAAGCGATGGTGAAGTTGGCAACCGCGAGGCCGTTCTGCGTGTAACGCAGCTCGGGATCTGCAGTGAGGTTGCCCACCACGGTGATGATGGTCTCGCCGGCCATGAGGACTAGTCGTCCTTCTTGGCCGCGGCGGGAGCCGCGGCGACGGCGGGAGCCGCGGCGACGGCGGCAGCGGGGGCGGCGGCGACAGCGGCAGCAGGAGCTGCAGCCTTCGCGCCGGCCTTCGCCTGGGCGGCGGCCTTCTTGGCGGCCTTCGCCTCCTGGGCCTTCTGGTGTGCGGCGACCTGAGCGATCGCCTCTTCGGCGCGGAGGACCTTGGTGCGCATGACGGCCTCGCTGAGGTTCAGCTGGCGGTCGAGCTCATCGGTGGTCTTGGACTCGGCGGTGAAGTCGACGACGGCGTAGATGCCCTCGGTCTTCTTGTTGATCTCGTACGCCAGACGACGACGTCCCCAGATGTCGACCTTGTCGACGGTGCCGCCATCATTACGGATGACGTTGAGGAACTTGTCAAGGCTGGGAGCAACGGTGCGCTCATCGATCTCGGGATCGAGGATAACCATCAGCTCGTATTGGTGCATGACTAACCCACCTCCTTCGGACTCAAACGGCTACAGGATCTCTGCAGCAGGAGGGTTGTGCATACGTCACGCCATGGAGGCCGCACAATCGCGGCACATGGGCAACCTTGACAGCATAGCGGATGCCTCGCGCCCGCGCCATCCGCCCGCCCCGCCCCTCTACGCGCCCTCGCACGGCCAACCCACCCCCTCACCCACCCACCCCCTCACCCACTTCGCCGAGTGTTAACGCTGGCCGCCGAGTGTTGCCGCCCCCGGGCATCCGACCGGGCGCACCGTTAACACTCGGCGCATGACACTCGGCGCACTCGACCCCGGCACACGCCGATCACCCCGCGAGCGGGCGTAGACCGTGATCGATGAGTCGCCGTGCAAGGCGCGACGGGTTGAGCGCGACATCCCATCCCCAGCGGATCGGGTTGGGTCGATGCCGACGGATCCGGGCTTCGCGCTCGCGTTCGTCACGAAGCACCTGCTCGAGGCTCCGGCCGTTCATATGGCGGGGGTCGGTGTACTTGATCTTACCGTCGAACTCACCGAACGCGCCGTAGTCGGGCCAATCGAAGTCGACGATGTCGTGTCCGCCGCCAGCGCGCCGGAAGGCGACCTGCAGATCCGGAGCGGGAAACCGCATCACGTGCATGTTCGCGCGGCTCACCGACTCACCGGGCGAGTCCGAGCGTGCGTCCCCGAACGCGATGACCGAGCGGGCCAGGCGGATGCCGCGGCGACCGACCGAGGCATCCGCTCGCTCGCTGAGCGCGTCGACGTCGACGCCTCGCGCCGGCGTACCGAGCGGCGTCACGAAGACGGGGCGCAGCGCGAAGTCGACGGCGGCGACCCCGGCTGCGAACGAGGAACTGCATGCCAGGTCGAGCAGAGTGCGCTCGAGACCCGTCACGGCGAATCCGTCGAGCATCACGATGTCATCGTCGTCGATCGCATCGTTGTGCCAGACGATGCCCCGCTGCGATCGCACTCCGATCCGACCTGCGGCAGTGATGTGCACGGCGCCGAGGTCGCCGATGACTGGAATGCCCCAGAGCACCGCCGCCGAGCGGTGCGAGAAGACGGGCTGACGCGCCATGCCGGCGACGACCGCCTGCATCCTGATGAAGTGGCGCGCCTCGCGCTCTCGCGAGGGCCAGTCAGCGCTCGGCACATACAGTCCCCGACGAACGCGCTCGGTCGCGATGGGGTCGCCCGCCGCCGGCCCCGGCCACATCGGTGTCGGCTTGAGGATCGACACGCGTCGAATCTGGAACTCGTCCATCCCCTCAGCGTCGTGTGGATGATGCGCATGGATGCCATGCGCCGACGATCTGTGGACGGAACGCGCTCGATCGCGCCAGTGGAGGACGAGTCGGCCGCCGCCGAGTGTTAACGGTCACCGGTGCCAGACGCGCCGCACCGACAACACTCGGCACCGTGCGTTAACACTCGGCGGAAGGACGAGGGGTGCGGGGGGAGGCGGGGAGGCGGCGCGACGCGGCGGCAGGTCAGGCGCCGCGGGCGGCCCACCAGGCGAGCAGGCGTTCGGTCGCGGCATCCGGCCCGATGGGGCCCTCATCGAGACGCACTTCGAGCAGGTACCGGTAGGCCTCACCGACGACGGGGCCGGGCGCGATGCCCAGCAGCCGCATGATGTCGGCCCCGTCGAGCTCGGGGCGCACGGCGGCGAGCTCCTCCTCCTCGGCGAGCACGGCGATGCGCTCCTCGAGGTCGTCGTAGGCGAAGGCGAGCTGGTCGGCCTTGCGGCGATTGCGGGTCGTGACATCCGACCGCGCGAGGATGTGCAGCCGCTCGAGCTGCACGGCGTCGCCCGCATCGCGCACGTAGCGGCGCACGGCCGAGTCGCTCCACGCCGCATCGGTGTACCCGAAGAAGCGCAGGTGCAGCTCGATGAGGCGGGAGACCGCGGCGATCGTGTCATTGTCGAAGCGCAGCGCGCGCAGCCGCTTGCGGGCGAGCTTGGCACCGACGACGTCGTGGTGGTGGAAACTGACTGCGCCGCCCGCCTCGAATTTGCGGGTCGCGGGCTTGCCGATGTCGTGCAGCAGCGCCGCGAGACGCACGACGAGGTCGGGGGAGTCGAGCACGCCGCGCTCGTGCTCGTACTCGATCGCCTGGTCGAGCACCGTGAGGCTGTGCTCGTAGACGTCTTTGTGGCGGTGGTGCTCGTCGCGTTCGAGCGAGAGGGCCGGCAGTTCGGGCAGCACGCGTTCGGCGAGGCCCGATTCGACGAGCAGCCGGATGCCGCGGCGCGGCGCCTCGCTCAGCAGCAGTTTCGTCAGCTCGTCGCGCACGCGCTCGGCCGAGATGCGGTCGATCTCAGCCGCGAGGTCGGTCATGGCCTGGGCGGTTGCGGCCTCGATCTCGAACCCGAGCTGCGACGAGAAGCGCGCGGCACGAAGCATCCGCAACGGATCGTCGCCGAACGACTGCTCGGGGGCCGCAGGTGTGCGCAGGATCTGCGCCATGAGGTCTTCGATGCCGCCCGACGGGTCGACGAGCTCGAGCTTCGGCAGTCGCAGTGCGAGCGCGTTGACGGTGAAGTCGCGTCGGGTGAGGTCGTCTTCGAGACTCGAGCCGAAGACGACCTCGGGCTTGCGCGAGGCGCCGTCGTAGGCGTCGGCGCGGTACGTCGTGATCTCGACCGTCTCACCCGCGATCTTCGCGCCGATCGTGCCGAACGCGCGACCGATGTCCCAGTGGGCCTCGGCGATGGGCTTGACGATCGCGAGGATCTGCTCGGGCGTCGCGTCCGTCGTGAAGTCGAGGTCGTTGCCGGACCGGCCGAGGAACGCGTCGCGCACCGGGCCGCCGACGAGGGCGAGCTCGTGGCCGGCCGCCTCGAACGCCGCCGCCAGTCGCGAAACGGTCGGCGAAGCCGCCAGCTCGCCCAGCCGGTCGAGGGCCGTCGCGACACTCTGCATGCCCACCATGTTAAAGGCAGGGGTCGGATGCCTCGGCACGGGCGAACCCGGAGCGCGTCGGGTTCGACCGGTCGCAGCTGCGACACCGGGCGAGCCGCGCCTCTGGACACGGGGCGAGCCGCGCCTGTGGACACGGGGCGAACGCGCGGGCGCCACGCCGTAGAATCGCCAGCATGGTGCCCGAGTCGAACCCTGCGCGCCGCCGGTGCTCACGGGTCGAATCGACGAAGAGCGCCCGGTGGGTCTTCGGCGCTGCGCTCACCGCCCTCGCGGTGCTGGGGTCCGCTCCGCTCACTGCGAGCGCTGCGAGCGGCGGCACGGCGGTCAGCGGCACGGCTGTCGGGGTCGCCTCGAACACGGTCGACACCGAGGGCGGCGTCGTGCTGCGCGTCGCGCCGACGGCCACGACGACCATCGCTCCCGACACGACGATCACGATCGAGGTCGAGGTCGAGAACGCGAGCACCGAACCGGTCGCGGCCGGCACCGTGCGCCTCGTGCGCTCCGACGACACGATCGACGACACCGCCGAGGTCGACGCGTGGACGGCGCAGACCGCCTCGATCGATGCCGTGGCCGTCGACGGCACGACGCTCGCCGAGACCGCGACCACGGCGCTCGCCCCCGGCGCGGTCGAAGCAGTGACGTTCACCTTGCCGCCCGAAGCGGTCGACGCCATCGACGACTCACCGGTGCTCGGATTCGGCGCCGATCTGCTCGTCGGCGACACGCTCGTCGCGACGAGCGCCGAGGTGTTCGCGAACTCCGCCCTGCCGGCCGTGAGCTCGGCAGCACTGGCGATCGCGTACCCGCTGACGGTTCCTCCGTCGTCGGACGGGTTGCTGAGCGCCGACGACCTCGCCACCTGGACCTCGCCGTTCGGGCTGCTCTCGCGGCAGCTCGACGCCGTCGCCGGCCGACCGGTGACGATCGCGGTCGACCCGCGCATCATCGCGTCGATCCGTGCGCTCGGCAGTTCGGCCCCGGCGACGGCGCGGGCCTGGCTCGACCGCCTCGCGGGGCTGCCGAACGAGATGTTCCCGCTCGCATATGCAGATGCGGATGTCGCGGCGCAGGCGCAGCTCGGCGTGCCCGCGCTGCTCACGCCCACCGGCTTCGCCGACGTGCTCGACCCAGAGGATTTCACCGCACCGGACCCTGCCGAGGGGCAGCCGAACGCCGATGACGACTCGGGCGACGACGGCGCCGGCGGCACCGGCGGCAGCGCGAGCCCGACGCCGACCCCGACGACGCCGGTCGACGGCACGGTGCCGACCGCCGAAGAACTGCTGGCCTGGCCGTACACCCGCACCGACATCGCGTGGCCGGCCGACGACACGATCGCAACCGGCGACCTCGCATATCTCAGCGCCGTCGGCCTCACCACCTCGATCCTCGCCGCCGGAAACGTCGTGCCCGATGCGCAATGGGCGGGCGCCGCGTCGACGGTCGACGGTGCCGGCGCCGTCGTGGCGGACTCGCGCCTCACGCCACCGCTGCGCGAGGCGACCGGGGCGCTCAGCGAGACCGAGTGGCGCGCCGCGACCGGTCGCTTGTTCGCCGAACTCGCGCTCATCGACGCGTCCGAGGTGCGCCCGTCGGCGCTGCTCGCGACCCTCGCACGCGGGGCCGGCACGCAGTCGTCCCGCGTCGCGGCCACGCTCGATGAACTCGCCGCGAGCCCATTGGCCATACCCGCCTCGTTCGCCGACGTCGTCGGAGCACCGCCGGTCGCCCGCACGCTCGCCGATGAGCCCGAAGACCAGCAACGCATCGACAACGTCGACCGCATCATCCGCACAGAAGCGAACATCGCCGCGTTCTCGACGGTGCTCGACGACCCGACCGTGCTCGCAAACCCCACGCGGCGCAACGCCCTCGCCCTGCTCGACGTCGCGTGGCTGGCCGACCGCAGCGCGTGGGACACGGCCGTCGGCGAGTGGCTCGTCGCGCAGCGGCGCACCCTCGATGCCGTTTCGGTCGTGCCCAGCAGCCTCATCAACGTGGTCTCGTCGGAGACGGGCGTGCCGACGACGATCCTCAACGCCCTGCCGTATCCCGTCACGGTCGTCGTCGACGTCGCGCCCTCCAACGGCCGCCTGATCGTCGAAGACCGGGTCACCGTGACGATCGCCCCCGAATCGCGCACCACCGCGACGGTTCCCGTGGCGGCCGGCATCGGCAGCGGATCGGTCGATCTCACGGTGTCGCTCACCTCGCCCGAGGGCGTCGCGATCGGCAACCCGGTCGTCATCCCCGCGAACGTGCAGGCCGATTGGGAGGGCCTCGGCGCCGCGATCATCGGCATCATCGTGGTCGTCTTCTTCGGGGTCGGCATCTGGCGCAACATCCGTCGCCTTCGGAAGAAGCGCGCCGAAGCGGCAGCCGACCAGACACCACGCCCGACCACGGAAGCGACACCCGACGACGAGCGCCGCGATGGCTGACGACCGCATCGGGCGTGCGAGCGCCTTCCTCGCCTCGGGAACGATCGTCTCCCGCATCCTCGGCTTCGTGAAGGCGGCGCTGCTCGCCGCCGTCATCGGTGCGGGTGGTGCCGGCGCAAACGCGTTCGCTGTGGCGAACCAGTTGCCGAACACGATCTACGCGGTCGTCGCCGGCGGCGTGCTGAGCGCGGTGCTCGTGCCATTGATCGTCCGCTCCGCGGCACATCGCGACGGCGGAGTCGCCTACATCAACAAGATCATGACACTCGGCTTCGTGATCCTCGCGGCGGCGGCGCTCGTCGCGACACTGCTCACGCCGCTGCTGACGGCGCTCGTCGGCTGGCGTCTGACCGACGGTGTCTTCGCACTCGCGGTCGCGTTCGGCTACTGGTGCCTGCCGCAGATCTTCTTCTACGGCGTGTATTCGCTGCTCGGCGAAGTGCTGAACGCCAAGCGGGTGTTCGGTCCCTTCACGTGGGTGCCGGTGCTGAACAACGTCGTCGCCATCGCCGGACTCGCCGTCTTCGCGTTCGTCTTCGGCTCCGATCCCGATGGTCTGCACACCGCCGGCGAGTGGTCGCCGGGCATGATCGCCCTCCTCGCCGGCAGTGCCACGCTCGGCGTCGCCATCCAAGCCCTTGTGCTGTTCTGGTTCTGGCGCCGGGCAGGGCTTCGATACCGCCCCGATTTCGCCTGGCGCGGTGTCGGGCTGCGGTCGACCGCCGGCGTCGCGAGCTGGACCTTCGGCATGCTGCTGCTCACGACGATCGCGGGCTTCGTGGAGACCTCCGTCGTCGGTGTCTCCGCGGCATCGCCCGACGAGGCGTCGGTCAGCATGCAGCAGACTGCGTGGCTGATCTTCATGCTGCCGCACTCCGTGATCACCGTGTCGATCGCCACCGCCTACTTCACGCGCATGAGCGAGCACGCCGCGACCAACGACCTCCCGAAGGTCCGCGACGACCTCTCGAGCGCGGTGCGCGGGGTCGGTGTGATCCTGATGCTCGCCACAGCGGTGCTCATGGTGTGCGCCTTCCTCTTCGCCCGTGTGTTCTCGTCGGTCGAACCGCTCGTGTTCGCCGGTGGAGCGCTGGTGCTCGCCTATCTCGTCGGCCTCATCCCGTTCAGCGTGCTCTTCGTCGTGCAGCGCACGTTCTACTCGCTCGGTGACACGAAGACGCCGTTCTTCATCACCCTCACGCAGGTCGTACTGATCATCGCCGGCACCTTGGCCTGCATCGCTCTGCCCAGCGCCTGGGTGGCGTTCGGCATCGCCGTGGTCATCACGGTCGCAGGCACCATCCAGGCGATCCTCGCGGTCGTGCTGCTGCGCCGGCGCATCGGGCCGCTCGACGGCCGCCGCATCTTCATCGCCTACGGCCGGTCGGCTCTCGCGCTCGTGCTGCCCGTGATCGTCGGCCTCGCCGTGCTCTGGGCGCTCGGTGGAACCTCGTTCGACGGTTACGCGTTCTCGAGCGTCTTCAGCGCGATCCTGTCGATGGCGATCATCGGCGCCTCGATGAGCGTCGTCTACTTCGCAATGCTCTGGATGCTGCGCTCGCCCGAGCTGCGCGGGTTCGCCGAGCCGCTCGTGAGTCGGTTGCGCCGCGGCTGACCGCGGCTGACCCCGACCACGAGGCATCCGTCACACGCTGGTCGTCGAACCGTCGCCGGAATAGTCGCCGCTTAGACTGTGTTGAGCATCTCGTGGCATCCGATTCGTTGAATGCTGCGAATCACCAGTAACGACGGGAGCGGCTTTGCGCGACATCATCATCATCGGCTCGGGCCCGGCCGGTTTCACGGCCGCGATCTACGCCGCCCGCGCGCAGCTGAAACCCCTGCTCATCGCGAGTTCGGTCGAGATCGGCGGCGAGCTGATGAACACGACCGAGGTCGAGAACTTCCCCGGCTTCCCCGAGGGCATCATGGGTCCCGAGCTCATGACGAAGCTCCAGGAGCAGGCGGAGCGATTCGGCACCGAGGTCGTCTACGACGACGTCGTCGAGCTCGAACTCGACGGCCTGGTCAAGCGTGTGAAGCTGGGCAACGGTGACGAGCACGAAGCTGCCGCCGTCATCTACGCGACGGGCTCGGCGTACCGCAAGCTCGGTCTCGCCGAGGAAGAGGTGCTCTCGGGCCACGGCCTGTCGTGGTGCGCGACGTGCGACGGTTTCTTCTTCCGCCAGAAGACGATCGCGGTCGTCGGCGGTGGCGACTCGGCGATGGAGGAGGCGACGTTCCTCACCCGCTTCGCCGACAAGGTCTACGTGATCCACCGCCGCGACAGCCTCAAGGCCTCGAAGATCATGCAACAGCGCGCCTTCGACAACGAGAAGATCGAGTTCGTGTGGAACGCCGAAGTGGCTCGCCTGCTCGGTGAAACCGCCGTGACCGGTGTCACGCTGCGCGACACCGTGACGGGCGCCGAACGCGACCTCCCCCTCGACGGCCTCTTCGTCGCGATCGGCAACGACCCCCGCACGCACCTCGTGCACGGCAAGCTCGACCTCACGAGTGAGGGCACCATCGCGCTCGAGGGACGCACCTCGAAGACCTCCGTACCCGGTGTCTTCGCGGCGGGCGACGTCGTCGACCCGCACTACCGCCAGGCGATCACCGCCGCCGGCTCGGGCGCGGCCGCCGCGCTCGACGCCGAGCACTACCTCGCAGCACTCGGCAACGAGAACGCTGCCGAGGCCGTGCTCGAGACCGAGTTCGCCGTCATCACCTGATCGTCGCCCGCCGCCACGGGCGGCACGCGATCGCCGCAGGCATTGCGCCGCGGCATCCGGAATCGAAATCTTCACCATCTTCACCTAAGGAGAACGCAATGACTGCACGTGCAGTGACCGAGGCCACCTTCGAGCAGGAGGTCCTCAACAACGAGAAGGCCGTGCTCGTGGACTTCTGGGCCGAATGGTGCGGCCCGTGTCGCGCCGTCAGCCCGATCCTCGACCAGATCGCGACCGAGCACGCCGACAAGCTCGACATCGTCAAGCTCAATGTCGACGAGAACCCCGGGCTCGCGATGAAGTACCAGATCACCGCGATCCCCGCGTTCAAGGTGTTCGAGAAGGGCGAGGTCGTCAAGACCGTCATCGGCGCCAAGCCGAAGCCCGCACTCGAGGCCGACCTCGCCGCCTACATCTCGTAGTCGGCGGTCTCGCTTCATCCCAGGCCCGCCCGACGAATGTCGGGTGGGCCTGTCG